>NZ_AP018442.1 GCF_009937975.1 Undibacterium sp. YM2 | reverse complement strand
AAATAAGAGCGTTATTCATTCTTTTACTCTAATAGCAAGAAGGACCTATTTCATATCCCTGTAGGAGTGGCAATTTAGTATCGGGCAAGTTACATTGTAAAGATATCTAAAAATGCAATTAACGGATTAGTCGTTTGTCTTTTAACCTTCTATAAGACTGTAAAAACTTGAGTTGTTGCATCCGGCTATTTTGTTGTATGCTGGTTTTATTATCAGTTAAAACTAACTCGTTAATTGCATTTGATATGGATATTTTTGATACGCCTGAAAATTGGGACTTGGCTCCGCTAGAGGCATTCCAGGCTTTTGTCAGAACAGAGGCGTTTGTAACATTGGGGCGTCGCCCAAAAGCTCTGCTAGGATCTTCTTGTGAAAGCGCGCGGCCTATGCGCGCATCAGCTACGAATGTCTATATCTCCATGTTTGGTAAATTCATTCGTTATCTGGACGGGAAACCGCTGCGAGCTGTAACTCCAGGGGACATTGTGCGGTTTCTTGATAGGGGAGAGGCTACAAAAGGAGAGAGGAACACCAAACCATTGAGTCTTATTCGGGTGCGATATTTGAGACTATTCGAGCGGGTTTATGCCTATATAGAAGTGCAGCCTAATCCTGCGACTATTGCTACGATCGAGTTATTCAACAGCGCGTCAACTGGGAGGGATAAATCAAAAGTAGCACTGGACCTGGTGCAACAAGCTCAGTTCATAAAAAATTTGCCCGCTGCAAGCCCATACAGGGGCCCTGAGTGCACGCAAGGTTGGAAGAAGCGTAGAGACAGGGCCATGCAAGCGATCATGCTTGGAGCCGGTCTAAAGGTTTCTGAGGTGGTCAGTCTTTATATTGAAAATGTAGGAGAGATCGACATCAATGGATCTGTCCCGATAACTATCTCTCAAGCGTCTGTAGATGGGAATGGCGCAGATCACAGGACGCAACTGCGTCCTTTCGCGGTAGATATCGTGATGGACTGGGTCTTGGAACGAAAACAGTTGCGCCTGGCTACCAGGCTCTTGTTCCCAGCATCACTGAAAGACCTTAAACCTCTGAACAAAGCCACCCTTTACAGGCAAGTTACTGCCACTTTTGAGCGCGCTGGCATTGAAACAACCCATAGTGGTGGCAGGACATTGCGCAACTCTTACGCATTTCGTGAGCTACAAAAGGAAAATGCCTCGGTTGAGCTGGTCGGCCAGTTTTTGGGGCTTAAAAAACAAGCATCGGCACAAAAATACTTGTACCTGGTTGAGAAAGACAGGCTCACTAAAAATTTATCATGAGCAACTATCTTGCATGCCGACTATCAAAGCGAGGGAAGCGAGGTTGTTTTAATAGTTTAATCAACTTATATGTGGTAGTTTCGATATGATCCGGCAGTCCGATCTAGCCTAAGTTGAAGTCATGGAAACTTAATTTAGATCGGTAGTTACTTGAATATAAATCATTGTATTGGTTCATGTGCTACGGACTTGGGCTTTGCCAGTCGAAGTAAGTAACTCTTCATCACTGGTCGGCTTGCAACATAAGTTTTCAGTGCAACCTTCTGACTTTCAAGAATTTCGCTGGCATCGATCATGGCATTCCAACTCTCGGCCGCAGCAATACAAACTTTTTTTACTTCATTCTTTAGTTTGGCTTCGGGAACACTGACGGCGTTTGCGAAGGCGCGTATCGCTGTTGGTTCCAAAATCTGCTTTTTCTTTTGGCCGCTGGCGAACGGGAGGGCATGGCCACTACCGTTCATGTACACACTGTACGCGACGATATCATAGGCAGGAGAAAGGGTAACGCTGCCGTCGGGCATGTGCAATACACCGATATTTTTTAGATGAAAGTCATAGTTACCAAGCAACTCGCTTACAGTAATTCTGCGAATTAACTCCAAAACTGCCGGCTCGCCTAGTCCATCGATCAGTAGCATTACGTTGGCAATATCAGCGTAACTACCTCCTCGGTATTTGTCCAACGGACCAACGTTCAAAATTTGCGCAAAATCTTCAGCGTGAAGTCGACCAGGCTGGTCACGGTCAAATCTTTTTACTGCCAAGAAATTCCTGGTATTGCCAATGACGTAATTATGCTCTGCAAGTATGAGATCAAGGCTGACCAGGCTTGCCTCGCAAACTCTTACGCCAGCTGCAGCCGCCAGCTGAAGAGACAAATGCTCGACTTCGGGGAGTAGGGAGAATTGCGTTGTGGGTAGTTTTCCTATTATGTGCGCACCTTCATGGCGCTGCCTGGCAACATATCTGCCGTCCTCTAGGACCAGGGCCAGCTTCGGCTGCATTCCTGAAATCGACACGCCATCCTCTAGCGGCTCTTCAACTACGCTCTCTTCCAGGGCATCCTGTCGCTGAGTAACATACCGAGCAGTGAAATTTCTGTCTATTAATGATGGTCGGGCGTAGACATTTCCTGGCAAATCTCCTCCGCAAGCTGCCAAAAGTTCGAAATAGTCGTCCTCTGAACACTTACGTAATTCGGCGATGTGTTTTTTTAGAACCCCTTCCGGCAGCAAATTTTGAAAGAAATTTGGTAGTCGGCCGCCGCCGGTTGAATTCAATTCCGGATTCATAGGATTGAGCAAGAAAGCCGCGCCTTGAGCCGGGTCTTCAGCCTTGTAGGACAGTGAGATGACAGGCCTGTCTGGATCGTTGGCGTAGTCAGGATCCACGCTGAAACGGATAATATCGCCATACCTGAAGAGAACTCCAGCCTTTGTCGTACCAATAAAGATGTCCAGGGCACTGAAATTCATGACCTATTCTCCTTTTCGGTCGAGTGCTGAATCAATAAGCGATCTGACGCGGGGAGTCTTGTCGGACGTATCCGCTGCGAGCCCACCTTGCAGCAAACCGCTGACTCCCTTAGGTACTAAAATCAATTCAAGACCAAGCTCATCAGCAACAGCCATCAAGGTCGTGAGCTTTGAGTCTTTTTCACCAGACATCAGTCCCCGGATGGTTGGGGAGGTCAGGCCTGTATTCTCGAGGATTGTCTTCTGAGAAATTTTATTGCGCTCTTGGCTCAATTTTAAGAACTTGGCTACTTCGGCTAGATTACGCATATATTTGAAATCAAAGTATCTATTAATGTTGTAATGATAGTTTGATTTCATTGTATTGCAAGTCACTCCTCCAAAATAAATGAAACTAAAATATCTATTCCATGATAATAGATACTTTAGTTTCGATTTAGGATAGATTCGGCTAGCGATTTTGGCCGATATTCGGGAGGTTTACTGGGCCTGGCTCAGCGCAAGAATACGAGTGAAAGAGTGTTCCTGTTCCAATCAGAACGCCCAAAACGAAAGAAATAATTGCAACAACGATCACAGAAGTGGCGTAAAACTTTTTTTGAATATAAAGTCTTGTTTCATTCCCCCGCTCCATCGAGTGCTACCGAGTTTGCAGTGGACTCAGCGGAGCAACTCCCAAATTGCTTGACGCCTTGGGTACCAGACGAGCTCCAGACACAACAGCAGAAGATAGTTTCTTCCTTTTTATTCGGCCCAGCATTGAGGTCTGCGCCTGTTCCGAAACTTCAAGTCCACCAGCTGTAATTCGCTCGGCCAGAGTTCGATAGCTGAGCCTACTTTTTTAGGCGTTGAATGTCCTCGTACATAGTTTCGATAAGCGAAATTTTCGAACGTTCATCGTCTTGGAAATTACCTATTTCCTGGATATTCATCGATCCTTCACCTTTAACGAATGCAATAGTTTAAAAATGACCACTTGAGAGAATGACCAGCACAACCCGAATATTCAAGTTGTCGTAGAACGTCGTACTTTGTCGTACTCTGTCGTAACGATAGCCTAGCGGAGTACGGCCCATTACCCATTAACCTATGAAAATAGCGAACAATTTGGAGGCGTGAGAAAAGTGCGCCACTTTTTCAGTCAAAGTGCTTGCATTGAGAGTCAAAACACTGTCCAATAGCGTCGTCGGCACCCGGCACTTCAAGAACCTACAAACTCCTAATCAAATTGACTCCCCAATGCCATGCAATGGAGAGTCCAATGACTCAAAGATCACTACGCCTGAATATCAGGCACTATCCATAGGAAATGATCTTTTCTACTCAAAAAAATAGATTTTATTGAACAGAATTGCTTACGCAAATCGCGCTTTTTTTTCTACAGAAATTAAATATCGGGCAAACACAGAGTACATCTAGAGTACAACGCTGAAGTGGCTTTGCGCCGGTTATCAAATACAGAAACACCACAGAAACACAAAATTTACCGCACCAAAATCGTACGCTGTAAATCACAAAAATCGCTGGTACTTTCTGCCAGGCTCCAAACAGAAAACACACAGGCATTTGAATAATAGCTGCTATGGGATTGCCCCCGGATGTCGGAAGGAATGAGCGCTGAGCTCGCCAACCGGTGTGTAACAGCGTCTAGCTCAAGGCTGGATACATAAAATGCCGGTCCTCACGTGACCATGGCTACCCGCCAGTAAGACAATGGTTAGAAACGTGACGCATGGGACACGACAAGTCCCAGGTCTTCCCAGAGTATTGGGGAAGCGACCGTAGGAAGTGATTCCTATGGGGTTTCGAAGTTCAGGCATTTGGCAGCTCGGAACCAATTCAGCGTATTTAAGGATGCCCGCCATGGCCACCACAAATGTGAACGCCTAGCACCTGAGTAACCACCAGGGCGCGTAAGCAAAAAACGAAACACTTTTCGAGAGCTTGAGAAAAAAATTGACGAAAGATAAATTACTCGAAATAATTCACGCAAACGCAGGAGCCCGCCAAAATGGCCGCGTCGCGTCAGAAAGAGCATTCACTGAGCACAAAGAGTCGTTGGAAGCCAGCTTCAAGCAACTTACGGAACTGGGTTTTAAGCTACAGGAGCCAGCTGACCTTCAGCTAAGACATGTAAAATCGTTAATTCATTATTGGATTCGCAAGAAACAAGCGAAGCCAAAAACAATAAAAGTTAGCTCACCTACGTGGGCAAGGCAAATGCACATTTAATGCGCGTGGAAGCCGCAGCTCGAACGCCCAAAAGCGCCGCCTAGGAATCATACTACGCATGGAATTGGCATTCGGCCTCCGTACAATACTCTTGGGCCTGAGTGAAAACAAGAGACAAAATCGACCAAACGTCATGTCAGCTTACTACTGCAATTTTGGCAAGCGTGTCTCTGTCGATGACGTTACGATCGCACTCACTGTCATCGATAAGGCACTTGGCCTCCTTGCCAAAGTCAACCTGCCAGAAGTACCAGAACACCTCAAGGACGACTGCCATGAGGTACGCGGCACTCTCGAAGAATCCGGGCTGGAAATTACCTTGCGCCAGACCCATTACCAACCACACTGGTAGATGAACCTATTGTTTTTGCTTTACGTCGGGTAACTGTGCGATCTTTGCAGTAGACGTTTTTGCTTTTATGGTACATTTAGCTCAATCGACAAAGGCTTTTGTCAAGGATATATGGAAATGACTCTAAATCGTGTTTTGCAACAGATCAAGATTGCAGCGAAAGAAACCCCTCGTCTTTATTTTGCACCGCTTGTCGGAGCAATAAAGGGCATTCGAGCCGAATTTGCGAAACTGGATAGTGTTGACAAAAAAAGTTAAGGTCAAACATTAATAAAAAAATTTCACAGCAAATGCCCCGTAAATACGGGGCATTTTTATCACGAAAGTCCATCTTCTCAGCGTTTTTCGAGCCAGTCATGTGTTAGGGCTGATTCACACTCTCAAAGTTCCCTTCCTGAATAGTTCCTCAGATCATATGGCTACCTGCGGTTTGGCGTGAATAGCCAGTGAATTTCCACTCGATTCCGTTCACATCGGGTCCTTAACGTCCTTAGGCTAATAAGCTGGGCAAATGTCGCTTGTCCCATTGCAAATTCCCCATACCAACCAATTTTTCCAACTCCGACGCGGTGAGCTGTGTTGGAAAAGTTTGTAGCTCATTCCACTAAATTTTCCAACTTCGACACTGATCATCAGGTCGAATTTTTCTGTGTTGCGTTTTTGCTCTATTTGTCGCGCCTAAGCCGTTACCAATTTTTTTTGTACAAGCATGGTACTTCAGGATAAAAAATAAAATTGTCTAAACTGATATTGTTGTTCAGCCTGGCTGCCGCAGTATCGTCTAACGTTCAGACCTCGAGTGTTCGAGTTTATGATCCCAAAAATCTCCAGGCATTCACCGCCTCCAGAAACCCAACTGCCGGCCCAAATATTCTTGCGTCGGACCTTGTTTTTAATCCGGATCCAATGCCCGTTGTTCCGGCATCCCCATCCGATATCTATCGCGCAGACTTCGTGAAGGATCAGAAGGCATAAGACGACGCGATCGCAAAACGCGCAAATGGATCCAGAAGAATATCGAGATAAGAAACCAAACACTCCTAAATTCGCCATACAAGGATTTTGCAACCGAACAGGGCTATAGCGCGGCGGCAGCAGCGGATCCATACAAAAAAAGCAATGTTGCTACAGTTGCAATTCAATGCAAAAAAATATGTGAATGCACCCTAATTTCATTGTTGATTTATCTATCTATGTTTTTTTATATAAATGGATATTTAAAAATTTTATTTTTTTGAGAATTAATCGCAATAAGGCTAAACCTTTTCACAAATCCGTGGATGCATTGTTCAGTTAGAAATAAGTGCAGTCGATGCGTCTTGATCTCGTAGTTTGCTTTTATAGCAAGCATGAGGCAGGGCGGTATTCCCAGACAATAAAGGATAGTTAAAAATGGTAGCGATAGTCAATGGACAAGGTTTAGGCGCAAATCTCAATGTATTCACAGGTCTGGGACAAAAGAGCCGGCTGAACCAGTCTGTGGTGGGGAGTAATGGCCAGCGCATCTACGTCAATGGCAAGAGTGGCAATCTGGTTGTACAAAATCAGGACTTGCAATTATTTGACCATGGGCTCGATCTTGGCGCGCTGCGTACCTACAACAGCAGCGGCAAATTCACCGACGACAATGGCGATAACTGGCTGGTGGGCTTTTATGCCAAACGCCTTGATGTTGTTGGACAATTGGGTAAGGCAGGCAGCAGCATCATCAGGACCGAAGCCGATGGTGCCCGTACCAGTTTCTCCTGGAACGACACGCTCCAGAAATACACAGGCCAAAGAGAGGGTGGGCATGCCAGTGAAATCACTATTGATGGCGGGCAATTACTGTGGAGCCAGCAAGGTAACTGCCTCTCTGAATCCTATGATGCCGGCAGTGGCCGCCTGCTTGCCACCATAGACCCGCTTGCGTACCGCATCAGCTATGAATACGACAGCAAGGGCTTGCTTGCCAAAGCCATTTCAGATAATGGTGTTTCCACCAGCTACCACTACGATGGCAATAATCTCAGCAACATCCAGACACATGCTCTGGATGTTGCAGGACAGTGGCAGGAACAAAACAGCGTTCATTACACCTACGATGCGCAAAACCGCCTGTCCGCAGTGAGCCTGAGTACAGCCGGTAATGGCGGGGTTGCTGGCAGCACCTATACCACTCGCTACACCTATGATGGCGACAGCAAACGCCTGGCCAGCATTGATCAAAATGATGGTACCCAACTTAGCTTCACCTACCAGGAAATCGGTGGAGAATACCGCCTCACACAAATTGAAGACGGCCAACAGCAAGTGACCCGTTTTGTCTACGATTTTGGCAATGGAGTTACCACTGTCGAAGACAGTCAGCATCACAATACCGTATTGAGCTACCGTACTGACGGCAAGCTCGTTGCCATAGACCAGCCTTTGCAAGACCAGGGCACTACGCATACTGAACTTCAATACGACGATCAGGGCAATTTACGCAAGGTCATTGGTGACAATGGTTTGCTCAGCGAAATGCAATATGACACCGAAGGCAGACAAACCTCAGGTCGCGATACAGATGGCAATACCCGGACACGAACCTATGACAGTCTCGGGCAGTTGCGTAGCGAAACCATACACCTGAATGCCGATGACCTTGATCCTGCCGCAAATGGCAAAGACAGTACCACACGTTACTACTATGTTGCTGCCTCCTCAGGCCGCGGTGAATTGCTCCGTTTTATCATCGATGCACAAGGGCAGGTCACCGAATATCGCTACAATGCACAAGACCAACGTACCAGCGCCCTGACTTTTGCCGCCACTACCATCGATGCTGCCAGTTTGAGCGGTGATGAAACTGCCGATGCCATTGAGAGTCTGGTGCTGGAACGCGCCCATCTCAAAGAGACAGAAAGCCAGTCAGCATACCGTACAGATATTCTGCGCACCGACCTCAGCTATGACGCCCATGGACAATTGGCCAGCGTCATTCACTATCTCAAGGTCAATGCCGATACCGGTTTTAGCGGTGTCGCTGATGGGCAGGCAGAAACACGCTATGTCTACGACCAGGATGGCCTTTTACTGTCCAAAGTCGAGCTTGCCAGCGCCTTGCAAATAACTTATGCCCACGATGAACAGGGACGCTTGCTCAGCGTGACAGAAGGCCCACAAATCAGCACTGTCAATCAGCATGATCAAGGCGCCATGCGTCTGAGCCTCACTGTCGCAGCAGGAGAGCAAACGACCCAGATTTACGGTAATGACGGCCATCTCGTCACTGCCTTTCTGGCAAATACTGCCGGCATCGGCGGTGAAGCGGAAGAGGTACTGCCCGGTGTGCAGGATATCCAGGGCAGTATTGCCCAGCCTGGTGAACAAGACAATTACCAGTTCGTCGTCAAGGAACGCTCACGCTTCTTTTTTGATGGTGTACAAGGCGATAAAATCCAGTGGAAACTCGACAATGGCGTCACTACCCTGTTCCCGAACAGAAATATGGGTGATAGCACAGATCCGTTTCTCGAATTGAATGCCGGTACTTACCACCTGACTGTGAGTGCCCAGCAAGGCAAGACGGGTAACTATAACTTCCGTTTGCTGGGCGAAAGTGCTGCTATTACTTTGCCAGAAAACACCGAAGTTACCGATAATCTGCAGACAGCCAACCAGGCGCAACTCTATGCAATCGAAGCCCAGGCCGGAGACCGTCTGTACTTCAGTCACGGTGCTGCTACGTCCGGTAATAACTGGAACTGGCGCATTTTTGGACCAGATGCATCGCTTCTCGGCAGCGGTGCATCATGGACTGATAGTGGTGCCCTGATTGCTGCCAAACCTGGCAAGTACTGGGTCAGCATAGAAGCGGCAACACCAGGCAGTAGCGCTGCCGTGCCCTATGCCTTTACCATGTTCAGACAGACACCTGTCAATACTCCAGCAAGTTTTGCCCAGGCTTACCATGTTGAGTTAGCCACACCAGGAGCTGCTGCCAGCTATGACTTTGATGTAAGCCAGCCATCCTGGTTGAAATGGGACCAGCTATCCTACGCGACGAATATCAACTGGCGTTTGCTCAATACGAAAGGACAAGTACTTGCCAGCGGCAACGCTGGCAGTGTGAATGAAACCCGTCTTGCTCCTGTCAATGTACTTGCGGGGCGTTACCGTCTGGAATTCTCTGGTAGCGACAACAATCCTGGTGCACTCGACTTCCGCATGTTGGCCATTGCTGAATCTGCACCTGTGACCCTCATTGACGGGCAGACCGTCGCCATAGGCTCTGCTTCGGGGCATGAAGACAATGTCTATCTCTTCCATGCAGATGATAAGACCAACTTGAGTATCAGCCCCCAATTTGACAGAAGTGACGTGCTCGGCCAGTATCAGGTAACTGACCGTGCCGGTCATGTACTCCAGCAAGGCGAACTCGGCAATAACAGCTATGTTAACCTTGGCTTGCTACAAAGTGGTGATTACTACTTGTGGTTGGGCGGTGCTTTGACCAATGGTGCAGGATTCACAGGCAGCATGCATATGCAGACATGGGCTGCCCAAGCCATCAACAGTGGCGAACTGGCCGCCAATGGCGTGAGTGAAATCAAGGGCGACGTCACCGCAGCCGGACAAGTTATTAAAAATAACTTCCATGTCACCGAGGCTGGTACCTGGGTATTCGAGACGGCGACCAATTTGCTCAATACCCAGTGGGAGCTGGTTGGCCCGAATGGCGTTGTATTGACAGCCCGTGATCTCAATAAGACACAAGCTGCGGGCGGCGTTGCAGCCTACCTCAGCGCTGGCGATTATCAACTGACAGTGAGTGCAGGTAAAAATGTTGGCGCATATGCCCTGCATGCAAGCGCACTGAGCAATGCAGTTGCCCTGACAGATGCGCAGGCCCTGAGCCTGCCGGAGCTGGCAGTGGGCGAATCCGTTCTCTTACGCGCAGCATCTGCGTCACAAGACCGCTTTGACTATAACCTCAACGCCCAAAATGGCGAATTCAATGTCCAGGTCTTTGACCAATTTGGACGCAGCCGTTATAGCAGCGTCAGCGCAACAGGACAGTTTGAACAAGCGGCAGCGCAGGGTGATATCTACATTCGTGTTACTCGCGCTACAGCCGGGCCGGGCAGTGTTCAATTCACCACCTTACGTACGCTGGCAAACGTAGCAACACCAGCGCTGGGCACACCTATTAATCTGGGGCAGACAGTAATCGTCAGTGCGGCACCGCAAAGCAAGGCCACCTATAGTTTTGACCTGGCTCAGGATGGTTTGTTGTTTTTTGATTATCCATTCGGTGGTGTTAATGATGTTGAAGTGACCGGTACCTTACAGAGTTTTAGTCTATACGTTCCGACACCAGGAACCAACGGCGCTCCTGTCTGCCTGGGATGGGCCCCAGCAGGTCACTATAAAGTCAGTTTCGGTCGCTTTGCCGTCGAAGACTACGCATTTACTGTAAAAACCGTCCAGTCTGCGATTCAAGCTCTGCCGGATCAAGTCACGACAGGTGCGCTGGCAGCTAATCAAGGTGCTGCTTTATATCGCTTCGATGCTCAGGCTGGTAAAGATTATGAATTAGACAGTCTGGTGAGTGACGGCTTTTTGGGATATGAGGTATTCGATAGTTACGGGCATCGTCTTGATAGTGGTTTCACTTATGGATTGAAGAAGCAAAGCTGGTCGGTCAGCACAGAACAAAGCGCTTACATCCTTGTGTACAGAAATCCTGCAGACCTGAGTGCTGCACAAAATGTCGATTTCCGTATCAGCTCTTCTGCCTCCATAGCCAAAACAGAAGCAGGTCTGCTCGCCGAAGGGGCGGCAGTGACCGTACCTGTCCCCGCGCTTGGTGGCGGTCGAAGCCGCCTGATCGATTTTACGATAGAACACGATGGCTGGTGGACAGTCAGCGACCTCAACGCCAAGGCTGAAGGGCAGCAGGGCATCTGGGCGCTGGACCCAACGGATATCAATAGCGTCAATTCCGGCAAGGCATCCGGCAGGTATTCACAAAACGCGACACCAGTTTATCTGAGTGCCGGAAAACACCAGTTGCTCATACAAAATACGGGTGGAATGCCAGATCAGCCAGGCATCGGTGGTTTCTTTGACTTTGACCTGAGTCTGTCAAAAGCGGAAACCCTGGTACTTGCCGACAACACTGATACCAGCCTGAGTGCAGCGCAGATCAACCTGCTGGAGGTCAATGCGACACCTTCGGACAAGATCACATTACGCATTCATTCTGCTGATGGTCAACATGCCTACGCAGTGCAGGCCTACGACCGCCTGGGGCAGTACCTCAATACTATCTCTGAATTTGATGAAGTCACGGGCGATCAAAGGCTCACGATCACGCAAAGCAATGTTACTGGCCCCGCCTTTATTGCCATCACAAAAAATGCTGATGCCAGCCCGGCTGCATCGTTGACTGCCAATGCCCAGGTAACGGCACTGGATTCGACATTACAGCCTCAGGGACGCGTACAAACCGGTCAATGGACCGTACCGGACATTGATGACGTGAATGGCCGCTACAGTAGCATCTATAATCTCACCGTGCCTGAAGATGGCCTGATTGTTCTGGAACTCGAGAGTCAGACTCCCCCGACTGCAGATGATTATTACAGCATCAGCCTGACAGGTGTGGATGGGCAATACCTGGCCCAGCCAAATGGTGCTTATCGTGTACCTGCTGGTGACTACGAAGTCCGGATACAACAATATAGCGCAAAGATAGACCGTTTCCGGGTGACCTCACTGCATGCCAGTTCAGCCTTGCCAGCGCGTGTGTCCACGCCTTTGCACCTTAATGCCAATCAGACTGATACTCTGTTTTACCAGGATTTGAATGCAGGTGATCACTGGCAGGCGGCGTTTGAACCAGCCAATGGTAATGTGCGTTATGAACTCTTCAGTATCGAAGGTAACTCCATCGCCGGAGGACAGTATGGTCCGGCGACTGCCCACATTGAAAAAACCGGGCGTTACCTGATCAGAGTGTCAAATACCGGCCCTGCTGTTGATCTCAGCATCAATGCCGGTCCCGTGCCACAAAATGTGATTCCTGCTGTCGTGGTCAATCTGCTGGCAGACCAGACCAACAATATTGATGCAGTCTTCAATCCCGGTCAGACACAGACATACACCTTTGATATTGCCCAAAGTGGTCCATGGCTCATATCAACCCTGGCGCAAAATTACGGCATCAGTGCCAGATTATCTGGCAGCAACGGAGTCAAGCTGGATTTGTATGATTTGTTGAGCAACGGCCCCAGGTCAGACAATCCTGTGTTCCTGGAAAAAGGGACGTATACCCTGGTACTCAATAACACGGCTGATCTGGCGGCACATGCCACTATCCGCCTGACACCGTTGACCAGTATGGCTGCCGTCAACAGCGGAACAGGCATTGATCTGCAGCAGATGCAGGTAGGAGAGGTCGCCTGGTATCGCTTGCCGGTGGCAGCAGGAAATGACGTACTGGCGGGTATCAGCAAAGATGGGAGCAGTTATATCCCGTCGGCGGATTTTTACGTCACTGCCATCAACTTCTTTGATCAGATTGGTGCGGTCAATTATTTGTACAGTGGGTCAAAGCCATACAGTGTTGGCAAGGCCATGCAGGTCAATGGTGATTTTTACGTCAAGGTCCTGCGTACTGCCAATACAGGTGAACATGCGGCGCTTCTGCTGTCGTCTGCAAGCAATACAGAGTCAGGCCCGGCAGGGAAAGCAATCGCCGTCGATGCTCCACAAAACTGGCAGGCATCCTCCGCACCCCGCTTCGATTTCGATCTGGCCACGGATGGCTGGGTCACGCTGGAATGGCAAGATGGAAATTACCAGGACTGGTCGCTGAGCGGGCCGCGTGGCGTAGAAACCCAGGGCCATATCGCGCAACAATTTGCCGGCAATCAAAATGATAACTGGCGTGCAGGTAGCTGGAAAGCGCCGGTCCAATGGCTGACGGCGGGGCATTATCAACTCAGCCTGGCCAATGGCACAGGTAATGCGCGTTTTACTGTTGTCCATGAACAGCAGGTACAACAGATTACACCTGGTGCCAGTGTCGCCGTAGAGATGGCAGCGGATCAGCAATATGCCCTGTTCTCCCTGAACCTGAGCGCCAATAACGAAACGGTGCTGCTGGGGCTGGCAGGTGCAGCGTCAGGCAATCATTACCGTTTGTATGATGCAAGCGGCAATCTGGTACTGGAAGGCGATCCTGCCAACAACCGGCCACAGTCGTTTGTACCAGGTCACAGCGGGCGCTATCTCCTGCAAGTGGCGCGCAATACCTTTGACACCCTGGGTGGCACTGCATTGCATTTCCAGGTCAGTCAGGCTACTGGTACGGCATTACCATTACCGTTTGGCCAGGTCATCCAGAGCCAGTTCGTCAAAGACTATCAAAGTATCGACTATACCTTCACACTTGCTACAGCGGCCGAGTTCAGCCTGTCGAATCTGGGTAGCAATAGCAGTTATAGCCTGCTTGATGGATCTGGTTATCCAGTCAATAACCTCAATGCCAACGCAAACTATAATGGCCAGTACGCTTACAGTCTGCGTGCCGGGCAATATACTTTGCGGGTGAGCAATAACGGTTATGCTTCCAGTTGGCCGGCTGATTTCTCCTTCAGCACCCAACTCCTGGAAAACACGACAAACCTGGCTCTCGGGGAAACACAAACCATCAACTGGGATAAGGGCAATCCGGACCAGGTGATCAGTATCGCCGGTACTGCCGGTAAAACTTACTGGATAGATGCCGTCTCACCATTCCAATATGGTACGCAGCTTGTCTACACCGTACTCAATTCCAGGGGACAAACTGTTTCCAGTGGCACAGTCAGCCATTATATCCAGCCCCCCAATCTGGCGCCTCAGACAGGCATCGCATTCCAGGCCGCAGCAGACGACACCTACAGCGTACACATGTATGCCTATGCCCTAAATGGCAGTGTCGATTTCAAGCTGGCCGAAGGTAAAACTCAACAAGAAAATTATTCACTGGGCAGTGTACTGACGACTTCCCTGAACATACCCGCAGACAGGCAGGATTACAGCTTCAGTCTGAGCGAAGCAACCATGGTCTGGTTTGATATCAGCGGTGGTGCCTATAATCTCAGCCTGCAAAGAAGCGATATCGCAGCCACTGTTTTTGCAACAGGTAATAGCACTACTGTCATGCAAAAGGGTGCTTACCTGCTGGAGGCAGGCAACTATCGTTTGCAAATTGCACCGAACCAGGATGCACCAGGCAGTATCCGTATTGCCACCACACTCCTTGCCGCCTTGCCCGAAATGGCACTTGACAGCACCCTGCCCGTGACAGTCGAGCAGGGTAATCAATCTACCGCAATGCGCCTGCATGGCAGTGCCGGGCAAAAACTCCTGATAGACACCCGTCGCCTGACCGATGGCAGCTACGGCCAGCGTTGGGAAATCTTCAATGCGCAGGGAAAATCCCTGGTCAACGGGACCGAGTATTACGGTAGTGATGCATCGACCAGATTCACCTTGCCGGAAGATGGCGATTACCTGTTTGTTCTCTCGGGTATCTACGATAGCGATAATGCGGTAAGAAACAGCACCATCTATGTTGGTAATTACAGCGAGACCAGTCTTGCCATCAAGCAAGGTGATCAGGTCAGTGCCGCGATTGCCAAGCCTGGCGACATCAATCACTATGAACTGAATCTCGAGCATGACACGACCATCCTGCTCGATACCCTGGGAGGTAATGCTGAGCTCTCATTCAATGGTGCCCAGGGCAAGCTGTTCAATATCAGTTTAAGTAACAATGGGGCATACACTACCCAGGTTGTACCAGCAGGGCACTATACGATAGATGTCAGTGCCCCAGGTGCCAGGACTTCAGATTACCGTTTCCGCCTGTTATCCCTGACAGACGCCGCTACAGGCGAAGGGACTCCCGGCAAGATGACTGGTGAACTGGGTGCCGGGCGTCAGCTTGGCGTGTTCAGGCTCAATACGGTGGCAGGGCAGAAATACAATCTGGATTTCAGGATCCCGGGTTCTTACGATGGCTATTTTATTTATGATGTAGTAGATCAGTTTGGCCGCAAAATCATCAGCGATGCCCGTACCTATGGCGAGTCCGTTGATTTCGTCGCCCCTGACATCGGTGCAGCTTATCTGGTCGCCAAACAAGGCAGTGATGCCAACACTGCACAACATATAGAGTTCAATCTCAGGCAACCTGCCAGCATCTCTGCTGACCTGGTCTGGAATAGCGAGACTTCCTTGGCTGTTGCTACCCGCCGGGACCAGGCGAATTATCGTTTCCATCAGGATGCGGCTGGTTGGGTTGAACTGGCCGACATCAAGGCACCGTCTGGCGGCGTTGCTATTGACATAATCGGGCCCGATGGTAGCATCATGAAATCTGCCGTGCTTGATAGCCAGGGTCATGGCAGGCTGGACGCCTACCTCAATGCAGGGGATTATTCCGTTCGCGTGATTGGCAAGGTCGATGGTGCAGACGGCAATGTCCAGTTCACTGCAAGACAAGTGCCGGCGCAGCAAAGTCTCGACAGGAATGCAGGTGTGCCACAAGTGCTCAGCCTGCCTGACGGTAATGACAGCCTGTCTCTATGGTCACTCAAGATCGCCAGTGGAGATCAACTGCAATTATCTGCGCAAAACTGGTCAGGTCAAGGTCATCTGCAAATTATTGCCAGCGATGGCAGCGTGTTGAACGACTGGAACCCGGCCAGTGGCAATACCAGCATGACCGTTGTCAAGGGTGGGGCCTATCTGCTCAAGATAGAACGCGATAGCCTGAGCAATGTCACCAGCAATGCGTTCAGTATTACAGCGATTATTGGCCAGACAGAGACGCTGGAACCAGTCACCTCGGTGTTTGCTGCCAGTGGCACAGTCGATGCCAATACACCTGCGAATTTCTCTTTTGAATTGAGCGAAGCAGGGCTGTGGTACCTCGACCGGAATATCAAACCTGAAGGCAATGCGTTTTACTACCAGACGGCACGTATCACCGATGCCAATGGTGTCTCCTTTGGAGATGATGCCTATGGACAGGCGCATTATCTGAAAGCGGGCAGGTATACACTCAGCATCGCGCAAACATATGGTGCCGGTGCTTATGACTTCAGCTTGCGCCAGCTTGACGGCAATCAGTTACCAGGTTTGCCATTGGATCAGGTGGTCGCTGTACCGCTGAACAGCTACTCTGCAAGCGCTTACCAGTTGGACGTTCATGCTGGTGAGCATCTGCGCTTCAACAGTATCTCAGGTACAGGCAATTACGCCACACGCCAATGGCGTCTGGTGAACCAGTTTGGACAGGTGCTGCAACAGGGCAGCAGTGCAGGTATTGATTCGCCAGCGTTTGAGATCAGCAAGACAGAACCAGTATATCTGCTGTTGCTGGATAACTCAGGTTTCTACGGTAACACCGCAGATAGCAGCATCAACTTCCAGATCAGCCATGTACAGGATGCCTTGGCCGAATCCCTGCAGTTAGGGCAGGTGGTGACAGGCGTCTTGAATCCCGCTACCCCAAGCCACAGCTACACCCTGACGCTCACTGAAGCGAAAACCATACAATTCGACCGCCTCAACAATATCACGGGCAATAATGTCAGTTTCAGCATTCTTGGCTCGTATTCTGATGGCGTGCTTGCATCACAAAACCTGCCTGTTTCTGACAGCAATAGCTACTATTCCAACATCCTGACCTTACAGCCAGGGCGCTACACGGTTACAATTTCCGACACACGTGACAGTAGCAGCAATTTCGGTTTCAGTTTGCGCGACCTGGCGATGGCTACACCGCTGGCGAATGCCCGGGTAGTAGAAGCGAGCTTGCCACCTTCTGGCGAAATGCAGATGTACAGCATCGATGCCAAGGCCGGAGACCGTCTGTATGTCGCCTTCCAGAACCTGCTGCCGCGCAATTATGCCTACGATGCCGTTAAAGGAGCATGGCGTTACAACTATACTGCCAATATCCGCCTGATTGATCCTTATGGACGCATGGTCGCCAACAATGACCTGGCCGACACCGAGCTGGTGGCCAGTGTTTCTGGCAGATACACCATAGAAATTGAAGACCAGGACCGTAACGACGACCCTGTTCCTTATACCCTGGCCGTGTATGTCAATCCTAAAACCGATCCACGCACCATAGAGCTTGGTACAGGTATAGAAGGAATTGATTTGCAGGTGCAGAATGTCAGCGTGGCGGCAGCCCATGCTGGTGAGTCTCTGCAATCCGGTAATGAAATCACGATTAACTGGCTCACAAAAAACCTGGGCAATAAAGCGACGGTTGGTAACTTCACTGAACACCTGGTCATCCGCAATGCGCTGACCCACAATATCGTCCTGCAGGCAGATGTTCCCTATCTGGAATCCGCTGCTGGCAACGGTCAGTTACAAGCGGGTGGTGCAATTGCCAGAAGTGCCAGAGTGCGCCTGCCAGCCGGGCCTTCTGGTGCCGGTGAGCTTGAAATCACCATTGAGACCAATGCTGACAATGCGCAGGTAGAGACTGGCAATGCGGCACAGAATGATCTGGCTATCGCCCGGTTCAGCAGTGAGCTCGCAGCTTACCCTAACCTGCAGGTCAAGGACCTGAACATGAACCCGGCCACCAACTGGCAGGCTGGCGACCATGTGCAGATACAATGGAATACCGCCAATGCCGGTACAGCTGCAGCCAAAGGCAACTGGAACGAGCGCGTCGAGTTAATCAACCTGACCACGGGTGCCGTGGTTGCTGATGTCCTCAAGAGCTTTGATGCCCAGGACATTGCCAGCGCCACTGCCGTTGCCCGCTCTGCCGAAATCATCTGGCCTAATGGCATCAATGCGATTGGCCGTTTCCGCCTGCGCGTCACTATCGACACCGCCAATCAGATTGCTGAATACGATGCGACCGGTTCCCTGAAGTTCGATAACGTGAAGGAATTGCCGGTTGTCGCTGGCCCGGATCTGCAGGCCCGCCACATCGGTTTGCTGGAAACTGACGCCCATGATGGTGATACTGTCACCATCGTCTGGGAAGACGTCAATACAGGCAGCGTAGCTGCCCCGGCAGCTTATCAGGATCGCGTCATCGTCCGTCAGCACAATGCTGATGGCACGCAAGGTGCTGTTCTGATGGATACTGCCGTGAGCTTCCCCGCTGACGCAGGCCTGTCCCTGGCGGCTGGCGGCAGCCGTACCCGTTCAGTCAAACTGAACCTGCCTGTTGGCCTGGCAGGTAGCGGCACATTTGATGTCACCGTCATTGCAGACAGCAACACCTCGGGTGCTGGCAGCATATTTGAAACCAATGTCGCCGGCGATGCCGAGACCAACAATACCGCAAACGCACAGATCAGCATCACGCAACATAGCTATGCCAATCTCAAGGTCAACAATTTACTGGTTCCTGCCAGCGTCAGTTCTGGTGCTGACGTCCTGATTACCTGGACAGTCAGCAATGAGGGTGATGCTGCCGCCGCTGGTAACTGGATAGACCGTATTATACTCACAGGCGATGGCAGTGCTGGCAATACGGGCGAGATCGTGCTGGCCAATGTAAAACGTACAGCAGCACTCAATGCCAAAGGCAGCTACACCCAGTCTGCCACCGTGCATATTCCGGCGCGTATGTCCGGCAACTACCGTTTCGCAGTCATTGCCGATGTCAACCGTGTCATTGCAGAGCCAGATACCCGGGCCGACAATCTCCGTCTGTCCGACATCATCAGCGTTGCACCTACCTATACGGATTTGCAACCTGTCATCCTCAAGGCGCCGACAGAAATTCATGTCGGCACCACTGCACGCATAGAATGGAAAGTCAGCAACCAGGGCAATCTGGCAACCGATGTCTCACGCTGGGTGGATCAGGTCTACCTCTCTGCGACCCCGGTCATGGGAAGCGATGCCATCTCGCTGGGCTCCGTCACCCACGTGGGTGCGCTGGGGATTCATGATGACTATACCAGTACGCTGGATTTCAGCTTGCCAGAAAGCCTGACAGGTAACTATTACTTCTTCATCAAAACCGATGCCTTTGGCAATGCCTATGAGCTTGGCCATAGCGACAACAATATCTCTGACAGCACTCCCGTTACCGTCCTGGCCCAACCCAAACCTGACCTGAAGGTCAGCAAGATCACGACTGTGCCGCAATGGAAAGTGGGCAATACTGTTCAACTGACCTACACCATTGACAACGTCGGTAATGCACCTCTGGCATCCTGGACACAAGAGCAGTTCCGTCTGGTGAATATCGCCAATCCGGCGCAGGTCATTTACCTGGCGGGGCCGGCAGGCACGTCCAGGCAAGTCGCTGCGGGTGACTCCTATAGCGGACAGCTTGATGTCAACATCGTCAACATGCCTGTGGGTGAATGGCGTCTGGAAGTCATCGCTGACGCAGGAAACTATGTCAGCGAACTCAATGAAACAGACAACATAGGTCACACCAGCATCACCGTGGTGAGCCCTGATCTGATGGCGGACAGCCTCAATGTCAGCGGTAATTTAAAAGGTGGTGAAGAGGTCAGCATAGCCTGGATTACCCGCAACCAGGGCAGGGCAGATGCTGCCAATGTACGCGACAGTGTCTACCTCTCACGTGATGGTCAGCTTGACGCCGATGATATCAAGCTTGGTGACTTCAACTACGCCCTGATCACGGCAGGGGGCAGCGCCAACGGCAGCCTGCGTGTACGCCTGCCGATTGACAGCAATGGCGACTATCGCCTGATCGTGGTCACCAATGCCAACGCACAGGTCAACGAGGGCGGCAATAACGCCAATAACCAGAGTGATACCGGCATCCATGTTGATCTGGATGCCTATGCCGACCTGAGTGTACAGTCCATCAGCCATGTTCCCCTGGTGGTTGCCAACCCAGCTTCTGTCACCATCAACTACACTGTGACCAATCAGGGCACCGGTGCCGGAAGGACAGGTTCCTGGACTGATGTCGTTGTGTATTCCGCGGATGATATCTTTGGTAATAATGACGACCTTGTCCTAGGTACCGTGGAACACGAGGGTGGCCTGGCCCTTGGTGACAGCTACACTGGCAGCGTGACTTATCAATTTCCTGATGGCATGAGCCGTCATGGCACCATTTTTGTCAAAACCGACAAAGATGCCAAGGTGTGGGAAAACTCCCTGGAGAGCAACAACGTCCGCAAATCAGACATCAGCCTTGATGTCATGCCCAAGCTGTACGCAGATTTGCGTGTGGAAGCAGTGACCACCTCGGCGCCGGCCTACAGCGGCCGTCCACTCAGCATCAGCTGGACCGTTGCCAATCGCGGCGTTGCCGTGACCGACAGTGGCGAATGGCAGGATACCGTCTGGTTAAGCAGCAACCCCGATGGCAGCGGTACACGCTATGATCTGGCGCGCTCGAAACACCTGGGTCAACTCGGTATTGACGGCAGCTATACCCGCAAGCTGGACGTCAATATCCCCGATGGCCTGGAAGGCAACTTCTATGTCAACGTGCATACCGAAGGACCGTTTGAATTTATCCATACCGACGACAATACCGGTACATCAGTCGCTGTTCCCGTACAGTTAAGCAGGTCACCCGACCTGGCAGTGAGCGATATCAGCGTAGATCCAAAAGCACAGGAAGGATCGGCTACCCAGATCAGCTGGACCGTTAAAAACCTCGGACAGGGCGGTGCAGCCGGTGTCTGGGTGGATACGGTAGAACTGGTTCCCGTCACTGGTGATGGCCCGGCCATCCTGCTGGGTAACTTCAATTACACCCATGGTCTGGAATCGGGTATCAGCTACACCAGAAAAGAAGAAATCCGCCTGCCACAGCGCATAGAAGGCGCTTATCGTGTCCGTGTCACCACCAATAGCCAGATGTTCAGGCAGGTCAGCAGCAATGACCAGATTTATGAATTCGGCAGTGCGCGTACTAACAATACCAGCTTGTCTGGCGGGCAGGTGGAAGTCGAACTGACACCTCGTCCTGATCTGCATGTGGGGCAGATCAATGTCATCGGCACCCTGAAATCCGGCAATAGCGCCGGCGTCAGTTTCACCGTGACCAATACAGGCGGCCTGCCAACCTCAGGGCGATGGACCGATGCCGTCTATCTGTCACTCGATGGCGCAATCAACGCCAACTCCATACTGCTGGGCCGTATCGACAATGCCGCTGCCCTGATTACCGGCGATTCTTATTCCAGCCAGATAGCCAACTTCACCATACCATTGCGCTATCGTGGTGACGCCTACATCATCGTAGCGACGGATGTTGATAACAAGATCGAAGAATACCCGAATGAAATCAACAACATCAGCGTCAAGAAAATCCATATCGACCCCGTACCGTTTGCTGATCTGGTGACCAGCAACGTGGTGGCGCCATCACAGGCGAGTTATGGTGCCACCATTGATGTTGACTACAAGGTCAGCAACAAGGGTGAGGCCGCTGCTCAGGGAGAAAACAGTACCATCACCGGCTGGACAGACACCGTCTGGCTGACCAGGAGCAAAGGCAAGCCTTCCCCCGTCAAAGGTGACATCTTGCTGGGGCAGTTCGCCCATAACGGTCTTCTGGGAGTCAATGACGACTACCTTGGCCACATGACAGTCAAGATCCCCGACGATGTCGTGTCTGGTGAATACAATATCACCGTCTGGACTGACACCTACAATGTCATCCCGCAAGATACCCTGGCTGGCAATATCAACCCTGATGACCCGTCAACGCCCTTGAGTGACAACTACAAGGCACGACCCATCACCGTGTTGGGTGTCACCAAACCCGACCTGACCGTCACCGATCTCAAGTTCTCCCCGGATATTGTGGCAGGGACCGATTTCAACTTCACCTACACGGTGAAGAGCCTTGCCTCGTCCATCGATGACACCTGGGCAGACCGCGTCTGGCTGTCCGACAATGCCGACCTCAGCAAGGCCAAGGTCAAATGGCTGCTCGGTGATTACCTGCAAAAACGCAGTCTCGGCAATGGTGAACAATACACCGTCAGTGATACCGTGCGCCTGGCACCATCGGTGTCCGGTGCCTACGTGGTAGTTGAAACCAACACCACCGCCAATCTTGATTATGTCCAGGAATTTGACCGTAGCAATAACACGCTCAGCAAAGCAGGCACGATCAGCAATGCCCCGGCTGATCTGCAAGTCACTGCCATCAGCACACAGGCAGACAATGATTCAGGCGAACTGACACCCATCACTTGGACGGTCACCAATAAAGGTGCCGCCGTCTGGAGCGGCACCAAGGCATGGCTGGATAATATCTTCATCAGCACTGAGCCCACGTTTGATCCGCGCTACAGCTCACTGATAGGCTCAGTTGTTCATCAAAATACGAATCCGCTGGGTGCAGGTCAGAGTTACACCACCACCGCCAATCTGGCCCTGCCGCCTGGTGTCGATGGTAAATACTATATTTACGTCATCACTGATGCCGGTCACCGCTACAACGAGAGTGGTTTGCAGGCAGAGCAAGAAATGACGGCCACCAATTCCGCTGCAGCGGTAGAGCGATTCACAGGCTACCCGACAGACAATACTTCTGCGCGGGCTATCATTTACGACACTTCCGTATTTGAGGGTATCAACAACAAGAACAACATAGGCCAGGGCTCCCTGAACATCCACTACAAGGAACCTGACCTGCATGTCGAAGAAATCAAGCTGTCCAAGCCTAACCCTCAGTCTGGCGATGAAATTACCGTCACCTGGACAGTCAAAAACCAGGGTGGCCGCGCCACCCGTGTCGCACAGTGGCTGGATGGCATTTACCTCTCGCGTGACGACGGGCTTGATGATACGGATACGCCGCTGGTAGACCGGGGCAATCCGATAGAGAGCGGCCTGCGCGTCGCCGTGGTCAGTCTGCTCGATGAAAAAGGCGAACCACGCTATCTGCAAAAAGGCGAGTCCTATACCCAATCCGCAACCTTCGTCCTGCCTACCTCCATCAGTGGCAACTTCCGCCTGATCGTCAAGACAGATACGGAAATTACCAAGAGCTTCGTTGATAAAGAGTACCAGCCTGTCAGCAGCATACGCGCTAATCTGGATGTCCTGCAGTCGAACTTCGGCGCAAGTGGTGCCGTCAATGAATTCAAGGATGATGGCAACAACGTCGCCAGCATCGCCTTGCCTATTTCCCTGGCAACGCCACCTGACCTGGTGGTCAGCAAGGTTGAGATTCCTGAGTCCGTCAATGCAGGTCAGGAATTCAGCGTCAAATACCAGGTTCTGAACCAGGGTGGTAAAACCCCGGCAGATCAAAGCCAGTGGCGCGACCTCATCTACCTGTCCAAAGACCGCAATCTTGACCTCAAGAACGACAAGTTCCTCGGCTATGTTGATCACAACACCGGGTTGCCGGCAGGTGCCAGGTATGATGCCTCCATGAGCTTCAAGGCCCCGGCCGATATGAGCGGCTCCTACTACGTCTTCGTCGTTACCGATCCAGACAAAGTCATGGGCTCCGGTTACGGCGGCAAAGTTTTTGAAAGCAACAAAGAAAACAATGTCACCGCCAGTGACGTACCTCTGCTGATCGTCACACCACCACCGGCCGACCTGGTACTCTCCAGTGTGACCGTACCAACGGCAGGCCAGGTCGGTGCCAGTGTGGAAATCAGCTACACCATAGAAAACGCCTCAGACAACCCCGCCTTTGGCAACTGGACTGATGCCATCTACCTGTCTTCAGACAACCAGTGGGATGTCGGTGACATCCTGCTCGGCAAAGTGGATCATAGTGGTGACCTGGCAGGCCGTGCTGCCTATTCCGGCAAACTGACTGCTACACTGCCGCCTTTGAAAGACGGTGCCTGGCATGTCGTCGTCCGTCCTGATATTTACAACCAGGTCTTTGAAGGCACCACCAGTTATGACGCCAATGGCATTCACCTGCCACAGGGCAAACTCAATAACCTCAATGCTGCTGGCGGTACGCTCAATATCACCGTGCCTTCACTGACATTGGCAACGCCATTCAACACCACCCTGTCTACCGGACAATCGCAATTGTTCAAAGTCAGCGTGGCGGCCCACCAGACCCTGCGTGTGCTGCTTGACTCTGCCGCCACCAGCGGTGCCAATGAAGTCTTTATCCGCTATGGCGATATCCCTAGTGGTTATAACTACGATGCCGCCTACGATATTGCCACTTCACCAGACCAGCAAGCCATCATCGCTGATACCAAGGCAGGGGATTACTACGTCCTCATTCGTGGCCGCCAGTCCCCGGCCGCCACGCCGGTCATGGTTCGTGCTGACCTCATGCCTTTGGCCATCACCGGCATCACCCCTGATATCGGCGGTAGCGGTGACGATGGTCACCGCTGGGTCACCATGGATATCCAGGGTGCCCAGTTCAAGGCCGGTGCCCTGGTCAAGCTCTCACGCCCTGGTGTATTTGAATTGCAGCCAGACCGCTGGCAAGTGCTTGATGCCACCCACATCCGCGCCATCTTCAACCTGCAAAACGTGCCGCATGGCCTTTACGATTTGCAAGTCATCAACCCCGATGGGCAAACCGTCACCGAAAGCTATCGCTACGTCGTTGACCGCATGGTCGATCCCGATGTCACCATCGGCATAGGCGGTACACAAGGCATACAGGCTGGCGGCAGTGCCAGCTACAGCGTTGCCCTGCAAAGCCTGACCAATGTCGATACACCCTATGTACGCTTTAATCTCGGTGCCACCAATCTTGGCAATACCGAAGAGCTGTTGCAGCAACTGGGCCTGCCCTATGCCACCTACACCTCCAATGTCGGCGGCGCACCTTCTGGCCAGATCACGCCTGATATCGCCAATACCCAGACCTATGGCAGCACCCCTGTCGACGGCACCAAACGTCCGGATGTTCCATGGGCATCTCTCGACGGCGCCGTCAATACCAATGGCTTTAACCTGACACCGGGCTATGCCTTCGATGTCGCTGCCAATGGTATGGTCAGTGCCACCTTCAGTATCCAGACCTACCCTGGTCTCGCCGAATGGGAAGCCGGTGACTTTGAAGGCCTGCGCACCAAGCTCTACCAGATTCATCCAGATTGGAAAGCCGTTGGCCTGCTCAGTAATGGCCCGGCAGACCTCGACAAGATTTCGGTTGGCCTGGCCCGCCGCTTCCTGTCTACCGACCCGGAAGTCCGCCTGAGCAAGGAAGAAATCTTGTCCAAGGCCTTCCGCTTCAATGTCTTTGGTACCGCAACGCCGATCACGCGCGACGAATTCATCGCCGAGCAAAGCGCCTACGCACTGCAGTTACGCAAGGCCATCCTGGCCGACAGCACGGCCGGCTCCAGCCTGCAAGTGCTGGCAGCCGATGCCGATCAATGGACCAAAGGCTGGCTGGCTGCGCTTGAAGCCGCAGGTGCCCTGCGCCCGGTTGACCAGGCGCCACCTATCCGCAACAGTGCCCAGGTACTGAGCCTCAATGCCACCCTGGCTACCGGCATACTGCTGGGCCGTGCAGGTGAGCTGTACAAGACCCAGGCAAGCGTCCTGGCCTTCTTCAGCAAGGTACAGCAATGGTATGGCGATACCGCCCGTTATGTTGGCGACCCCCAGGCAAAAACTGCCGCCATTGAGTATTACGAAAAACGCTACACCAACGATGGTGCAGAAGTATTGAGCCCGGTACCCGTTGCCCCCAACATGGCCGATTACCAGGCCAATGCCGCGCATGATACCCACTTCATCAACTTCAATGTCTTCACCGGTGCCCGTGCAGAACTGGAATACCTGCGCCACCTGGGCCTGCTGGATGACAAGTTCCGTGCCGTCGGCCCGCAAGCCATCAACCTCAGCCAGTTCCTGAGCCAGGCTGCCACCCAGGCCGCCCCGGACCAGAAGACCATCGCCATCAGTGGCCCACAAGTGTTGCCTAATAGTCAAGGTATTGCCTATGTACCGGCCCGGGTTGATTTGCCCTACACCCTCAACTTTGAAAACAACACCGACCACGCCCTCGGCCAAGTCAGGCTGGTCACCAAGCTCGACAGCAATCTCGACCCACGCACCCTGCGCCTGGGTGACCTGAAACTGGGCGATATCAACGTTCATATCCCTGACAACCGTGCCAACTTCCAGGGTGACATCAACCTGGTCGGCAGCAAAGGCTTCATCCTGCGCGTCAGCGCCGGTATCGATGCAGAAACCTACACCACCACATGGTTGCTGCAGGCGATCGACCCCAACACTGGCGAAGTCCTCAATGACCCGCTGCGTGGTTTGCTGATCCCGCAAAAGAACGATGGCGGCAAGAGCATCACCGGCTTTGTGAGCTACGTAGTCCAGGCCAGCAACAAGGCCACTACCGGCAGCAAGGTAGACGCCAGCGCCACCATCTGGTTCGACGGCATGCCACCGACAGAAAGCAGCCATATCGGCTACACGCTTGACGCCAGTGCCCCGCAAACCACTCTGAACGCCAGCACCCTCGCCCCTGACAATACTGGCGCACCGGTCTACAGCGTCAAATGGCAGGCAATGGATGATGCCAGCGGCGTCAAGAGCGTCACCGTCTATGTGTCCGAAGACGGTGGTGACTTCCATATCTGGCAAAAACAGGTCAGCACCGCAGAAGGCCAGGCCGTATTTACCGGCAAAGCCGGGCATGTCTATGAATTCCTGGCCGCCGCCACCGACAATGCCGGTAACCGCGAAGCAGCGAACATTGCCAATGCCGTCCTGCCAGACGATGGCGGCAGCGCCAATCTCGGCAACAACCAGGCCCTGCAAGGCACGGCAGAATTGCCAGCCGCCAGCACTGACCGCACCTATGTCAGCAATGACATCTTCCAGTCCGCCACACAAGCCTTGCCAGGCCAGGTCGCTCCTGCACAACAGGTTGACCTGCAAAGCGTGATCGCCCCCATGACCCTGCGCGCCTTTGCCGACGGCTTTGGCAGCAGCCAGGGTGAGATCGGTGCCATGGCCATGGTGCAACTGCCTGATGGCAGCATCCTCGCCAGCGCCGGCAGCCAGCGCAACCAGCTGTTTGCCTATGGCAAGGATGGTGGCCACAATGTCACGCCACTGTTCACCCTGAACGAGCCCGTGCTCGACATGGCCGTCGACAAACTAGGCCAGTTGTGGGTCATGACCGGCAATGAGCTTTTACTGCTCGACGCCCATAGTGGGTCTGTCATTGCCCGCCAGAGCGGGCCGGGCGGTATCGCCCTGACGCAAGCGCTGGCGATTGATCCAGACAGTGGTGTCATCTATGTCTCTTCCAGCAATGGCATAGAAATCTACAATCCCCAGGCCGCCAATGGCAGAGCCTGGAGCCATTTCTCCAACAACCGCGTCAATGACCTCGCCTTCGGTACAGATGGCCGCCTGTGGGGCGTGCGCTGGACCGGTGGCGACATCAATACCGCCTCACCGATTGCCACTACCGACATCATCAGCTTCCCCATGTCCGGCCGAGAAAAGGGCAGGGCACAGCTGGAATACCGCATTGCAGGCATCATCGACAGCATCAGCTTCGGCAAGGCAGGTTCGCCACTGGCAGGCCTCTTGCTGGCCTCCAGCAGCCCGGCCCAAAGGCCGACTACGGATGCCACCACCACAGCGCATACAGCCGGCGTCTGGATGATAGAACTGGCCTCGCACCGCGTCTTGCAAGTCGCCAATGGCGGCAGCAAGGGTGAAGCCATCGTCACCACCGCAGATGGCCGCATCCTGGTCGCCCAGACCGGCCATATCGATGAACTCTCACCGATCAAGCCACCACACATCCTGGCCAGCACCATCCCCGATGGGGCGATGTTGCCTCTGCCACTGAATCAGGTCGCCATCAACTTTGATCAGGCCATGTGGACTGACATGACCGGCGATGCTACGGCTGACCTGGCCAGTGTCACCAATACCTGGAACTACAGCCTGGTTTCTACGCGTGCTGACGGTAATTTTAATTTCCACCCTAACAAGGTGACATGGAACGCCGCTACTCGTTCAGCAATACTGACTTTGCCAGACTTGCCAGCCGGTAGCTGGAGTTTGCTGGTCTCCAATAAAATACGCAGTGCCAATCAAGTAGCGATGGAGCAAGGCTATGTCAGCAATTTCACGACACTGATGAACTTCAGCAGTAATGTGAAACTGAGCTTCAACAACACTCGCGCCAACCATGCCACCGGTGAAATCAGCTATGACATCAGCATCACCAACACTGGCCTGGACGATTTGCATGCGCCACTAAGCCTGATGGTTGACCCAGGCCAGTATTTTGGAGGCGCAATCAATAACGCTACTGCAGGCGCTGGGCAACAAGCAGGATTGTGGCGTATTGATTTGAGTTCTATTCTGGCGTCTCACGGTAATAAACTCAAAGTTGGTGAAACCTTGAGCAATCAGACCGTCACCGTCAAACCCATGAATGGACTGGTAAGTACCGACACAAATGGGCAAGTGGTCAAATTTGACGCAGCCCATAATGTGTATGCATTACCTTATCAAAACGTGCCGCCAGCATTATCGATAACCGTAGATCCTGCAGCGATGTCGTCATTGCTGTCGCGCATGCATCTGGCAGATGAGACAGCTTTGCGCGATTTGCTGGATAACACGGATACTAATGACGTCGATACAGACGCTGGCTTGCTTAATGCATTGCACCTGCCTGCGGATCTGCCAGCAAGCGAATTGCTGGCTTTGAAAATGATATGGGACGATGGTTATTCTGATTTCCATGCGGCCACTCCAGGAATGCCATGGACTGCAAACCTGGCAGCGGATGACGAAGATGGCACCCAATTTTTCTGGGAAATTGTTCAGGCTCCACCTGGCCTGACCTTGACACCTGATACGGCAGTGAGTTCAACTGCGACGGGCCATCGCAATATTGCGACTCTTAATTGGACACCAACGTCCCGTGATCTGGCTGAAACAGATGTGGTCATTCGTGTTCAGGATTCTCGAGGCGGGGTGGAAACTCGTCGCTTCACCATACCTGTCACAGGTGGTAATGTTGCGCCTGTTGTGAATAGCAGCGATGTAATTACCTTGACCGAAGGACAGGCATTGGCGTTGCCAATCAGTGCGTCGGACGCAAACGGTGACCCGCTTACTATTACCGTGCGCAACTTGCCTGCTGGTGCAAGCTTTAACGCTGCAACAGGTATCCTGAGTTGGACACCAAGTTACGATCAAGCTGGTGTTTATAATAAAATCAGCGTCATTGTCAGCGACGAGAACACCACGACGGTACAAAAACTGACGATCAATGTAAATCAGGCATATGCAAAACCTGTTCTGACTCCTCTCGCACAGCAACAATTGCGCGAAGGTGATCTCTTTGGCGTGCAATTGGCTGGGAAAATACCAGGATTCAAGAACCGCCCTGGCGATCCTGCCAATATCTATCGTCAGGCTGATGGTACAACTGTCAAACTCAGTTATGACGCTTCCTGGCTGCCTGTCGGTGCTACTCTGAATGCTGACACAGGTTGGTTGTCCTGGACCCCAGGATATAACCAACATGGAAAAATAGTTGTTCCCATCACCTTGCGTGCAAGCTACATTGATGCGAGCGGCGAAGAGATACAATTTACAAGTACAACACAAGACTTTAGCTTCAATGTCCTGAACGCCAATGGCGCACCAGAATTCGCCCCGACAGATACATGGCACGTCATTGAAGGCCAGCCTCTGCAGGTAGGCGTATTCGCTTATGACCCCGATAATCCTGACTTCGCACCCAAAATCCGTCTTACACCGCAAGGCGTAGCCGACGGTGGTGTCGGCACGTCCAGCGTACGCTACGTCGTTTCAGGTCTCCCTCAAGGCGCAAGCTTTGATGAAGATACACTGCAAATCATCTGGACTCCGACCTATACCCAGGCAGGTACTTACCAGATCGTCGTTACTGCAACTGACGATGGTGACGGTACAGGCGTAAAAGCCAGCAGCCAGATCACCATTCCTGTTGTTGTTGAAAAAGGCTATCGTGCACCTGTCCTTGGCACCATCACCAATGCCTCCGTTGCCGAGGGCAGCACGCTGGATATCCCTATCAGCGCAGTTGACCCAAGTGGTCAGGCCGTCACCTTGTCCGTGACTGGCTTGCCTCGCTTTGCCACCTTCACACAAGTTGGCACCGGCAGCAACGCCAGGGCAGTGTTGCACTTTGCTCCTGGGGCTAATACGCGCCAGGACTATGCCATCACCGTTACCGCAACCAACGATGGTGGCGGCGACATCAACAAAGCCATGGCAACCAGCACCAGCTTCGTTCTGTCCGCCACCAGCCTGACCGAACCACCAGTCGTGACCGTCGCCCCGCGCTCCGTTGCCGTTGTCGGGCAAGAACTGCGCATCCCGATCAACATCAGTGATGCAGACCAGGACGCCCTGAGCATAGGCGCCCAAGGCTTGCCAGAAGGTGCCCGCATCGTCCGTGACGCCCAATACGGCCAGGCCTGGCTGGTCTGGACACCCACCGCAGCACAGCTCGGCGGCCATGACATCAGTCTTGAAGTGAGCGACAGCGGTTTGCCACCTGCCAACAGCGGCATCACCCTGCCAGAAGACTTTGTGGCAAAGCCCAATACCGTCATCACCGACCTGCGCATCGTCGTGCGTACCTCCAACAGTGCGCCTGAAGTGCTGGACGTACAAGCCAGTGGCGCACAGCTGAGCAGCACCAATGTTGCAGGCAGTAGTGTCAATGCCAGCGAAGGTGTACCCATGAGCGTCACCCTGCTGGTCAGGGACAGCGACTTTGATGCCATGAACTGGACCGTCAATGGCATGCCAGAAGGCATGAGCATGCAAGCCCAGCCAGGCAGCAATGGCCAGACCCGCCTGACCCTGAGCTGGACACCAGACATGCTGGCAGCACAAAAATCGACCGCAGCATCGCCAAATGGCACATACAAGCTGGTCATCCGCGCAACCGATGGACCGTCCTATGCAGAACACCAACTGACCATCAACGTAGCCAACGTCAATCTCGCACCAAAAATATTGCAGACACCACTGCAACTGGTAAGAGAAGGCGATACCCTGTCCTTCTCCTTGCATGACTTTGATATTGATGGCGACATCACCACTGTCAGCCTGCTGCGCGATGAAAACACACCGGTAGGTGTCAATTTTGATCCGCAAAACCGCTATTTTGAATGGACACCAGACTACGACACCGTCAACAACCTTAACGGCAAAGACCAGGCATTCAACTTCCGTTTTGCCGTGACTGACGGCAAAACCACCACCATCTCTACCGTTCAGGTCAGGGTAATGGATGCTAACCGTGCTCCACAAGTCTGGGCCAGCAACCACGCCATGGTCGTGGGCCAGGCGTTTACCCTGCCAGTAGTCCGTGGTGGCAATCCGTCTGCCGTTAATGCAGGCAGCAATGTTATTCGCATTGCCGATGCTGACGGCCAGGCGCAAACACAGGCACTGACAGTCGCCTTCGATAACCTGCCGGAAGGCGCAAGTTACGATGCACAAACCGGCCAGTTGCACTGGGTACCAAGTGCCGGGCAGATCGGTGACAGAACCGTCACCGCCCGCATCAGCGATGGCCAGACGAGCACAATGCAAAGTTTCACCTTGCGCGTTGTGGCTGACGCTACTGCCAACCAGCCAGATGTCTTGGTTGACCTGACGCCAGCTACACCGGTATTGCCAGGCCAAACCGTGCTGGCAACTGTCCGTGCGACAAGCTACTCCGACATCAGCCAGATACGCACGCAAATGCGTATCCAAACACCAGACCATACAGGCTGGACAGCCTGGAGCGATGTCAGCCTTGACGCCAGTGGCCGCGCCAAACTCGCACCAACTCAACCGGGGCTGGTCGAGTTGCAAATCACCGCCAGCGACGTCGACGGTTTCAGCAAGGTCTATACCAGGACCCTGTTGGTACGCGATCCGCAAGACACCAGCGCGCCAGTCGTGAGCTGGGGTGGCGCACTGCAGGGCGACAACACAGCACCTGTCAGCATGACGCAAGCCAAGCTCATACAGGCCCACATCAGCGATGTCCAGCTCATGGGCTGGCAATTGCAAATCGCACCTGCAAGCGCGAATGCAGCAAATCAAACTACAACAGCCTGGACCACACTGGCCGGTGCAGACACAACAGCACAATCGCTCAATGCGCAGTTGGACCTGACAACACTGGACCCTGCACAATTCATCAACGGCGTCTATCAGTTGCGTCTAACAGCCTGGGATTTGTCAGGTAAAACCACAGAAATCAATAGCCGCATCATCATTGACTCTGCACAGAAAACACTGTCGCAAGCGAATACCAGTGATGCCGTTTTCCAACTGGGGCAACATAGCCTTGCGCTTAATCGCAGTCTGAATCAGGTCGCAGGTCAAAACACGGTGAATGACCTGGGTAACTGGTCACTGGGCATCCTTGATACTCAACTGACTCATGATCAACTCAATACTGATCTTAACGGCGCAGCCTCACCATGGCGTGAAGGTGCCCGTGTATGGCTGCAAATGCCGGGTAGCCTGGACACGGCCAGCGCAGCCAGCCAATACCTGAGCTTCACACTGGGCACCAGTGCTGAGACCCTGAGGTCTGGTAATACCGTCAGCAATGCACCGCGCGTGCTGCACCCGGTATTCAGCAATGCTCAGGGTTGGACTCTGGAAGCAACCACCACCTATGCCCAAAATGGGTTTGAAAATGGGCAGGTTGTTTTGCAGCGTCAAGGTCAGTTGCTGTATGGTCTGGAAAATGGTTTGCCTTGGCAGCCACAGGCCTATACGTTGACCGGGCCGGACGGCACACGCTATCAGCTTGATGTTAACGGCAAAATCCAGCATATTGATTTTAAAGACGGCCAGCAATGGCAAGTCAGCGATGCAGGTGTCGCCTTGATCAGCGCCAACGGTGCTTTCAATAACAATGACCGCATCAACTTCCTGCGCAATGCAGAAGGAAAAATTACCCAGGTAAGTGGCAAAACCCTCATTGGCAGCACAACGATAGGTTATCAATATGATAGTTCTGGTCGTTTGATACTGGCACGCACATTGGGTGGTACTGATAAGGGCCAGCAAATTGGCTACCACGCAGACAACACGATAATTACCGGGCAAATTACAGCCAACCTGGGCTCTGTTGTGAATTGGGTTGCCCCGGCAGGAGCGCCCAATACACCAACTTCTGGTAGCTGGGCAGGTAACATCAATCCAGACGGCGTCAATTTAAGCTACATCATCCGTGAAAGCGAAATTGCTTCTACCATCAGAGTACCAGGCGGCACCGGTAGTGTAATTCTCGCAGTCGAAACTGAAGGCAACGACGTTCAACTCGTAATGAACGATGCAACCGTCATCAGTAGCAAACAAAACAATGGTCATACCACTACCTTGGTGCGCATTACCCAGGCCGGAATGAAACTGTTGACACTCAAAGGTACAGGTAATGCCAGGGTTCACGTCAGCCTGGCAGGGGATCTGAACAGGGATGGGAACGTTGATGGCCTTGACAGTGCGCTCTTTGCACAAATCGCTAATGTCAACGCCGATATCGATGGTGATGGCAAGGTAAATGCAGTAGATCGCCAGATACTCGAAACCATGTTCGGCGTCAAAGCAAACCAGACGCCGGTTGCCACTACGCAGACAGCCAGTGTGGTCACTACCCACATTGGTTTGCCCAAAACAATCAACTTGGCAAATCTGGCACAAGATCAAGAGGGTGATGCAGTCTCATGGCGCATGTTGGCGGCGACGAATGGCATAGCAAAAATGAGTGCGGATGGTCAATCTGTCGTCTTTACACCCGCACCCGGCTACTTTGGTCCTGCCACGATTACCATGCAGGCAGATGATGGCTTTGCAGTCAGTGCCCCCATCAGTATCAACCTGATCGTAAGTGCTTCACCTCTGCGCAATATCAATGTTAATCGCTTGCCCGTCATGAAAGCAGGTAGCGCTTTCACGCTGGAAATTACTGGTGATTACGCTGATGAGGCAGGTGTGGTATTGACTGGCGGCATGGTCAATATCCAGTCTTCGGACAATAATGTAATTGACGTCGATGCCAATGGCATTTTGCGTGCAAAAAATGACGGTACAGTAATCCTGTCAGTATCTGCCGGTGGATTGTCAATTGAAAATGCCATTACAGTAAGCCAGAACCCCAAAGCGCCAGAATACGACCGTTATGGCAATGAGCTCAACGTCTATCCCGTCACGATAGATTTACCTAGCGGGGTCGGGCAACGCCAAATCGACGTGCACACATTGGCAGGCCGCTATTTAGGTACTGACATAAGGTTTGCATCCTCTGGAACAAAGTACTTTATCAGTGACCCAACAGTCGCAGACATTTCGCCAGATGGGTTGATCACAGCCAAAGCAGGCGGTATTGCCACTGTTACGGTGATCAATGGCGGCTTGCAGGGTGTGCTTGAGCTGCGTGTCAGAGAAGCAAATGTTGGTCCTACCGTTGCCACTATTGATTACGGCGCGGTAACACAAGACAGCAACGGCAATACATTGATGATAGGTGCGCATTCCCTGTCACGTAACACCGTAGCGTCTATAGAAACTGTAAAAATCAGCGATATAGACATGCCATTGCCTGCGCCTGACTTGCTCAATGCGCTGGGTGCAGTCAAACTGGACCTGGGTGGCGCAACCACCAGCGTGCCTTTGCAACTGGCCATTAAAGTCAACGGCCCGATTGATCCGCAAACTGGCTTGGCCACTACTTTGCCAGTCGGAACGCCAGTCATGTTCTGGCAAGAAGGTACCATCAATGATGAAAACGGCGTAACCCATAAAACATGGTGGTTGATGGATGATGGCGTCATTGGCAGTGACGGACTGGCACATACAGCCAGTGAACCGTTCACGGGCGTCTCAGGTGGTGGTACCTTCCTCGTCACCGGGAAGCGTTTGGTTGATCACCAGACCGGTGCCGAGAAATTCCCGGTCGCGCTCATCAATTTTGACGCAATCTGGTCAGCATTGAGTTTCTGCGCAATAACACCTTTGGCCATGGCGCCCGTATCTGTCAGCACACTGTTTTCAGCATTGAAGCCAACAGTGATGAAGTACAGCCTGCAAGGCTCTTATCAGTTGCAGATACCGACAGAAGCATGGTTGCCCAATTCAAAGGTCACAATTCCATTACCGAAAAAACTGGAGCCTACCAGACCAGCAATTACCAATATTGATTACAACCCAAATACCAGATCATTAAAGGTAAGTGGTCTTAATTTCAATCAACCTGGAGAATCAGGCAAGAATTTTGAGCTCAGGCTTTGGCTGGTGCCCGTTGGTGACCAATTGTCAGAACCTACCAGGCCAGGAACTGCTCCTGTCAACGGCATGATATGGCAATCATTTGACGTTACAGGTTCAAATGACACTATTGAGATCAAGTTGCCAGAAGGCGTAGCCTTGTCCCAGCACAATGTCTATGTTGAGCGCGCACCTATCAAGCCGATCAAAGTGGTTCCTGATAAAGGCGCTTCAGGTGGCATGTATGGTCTCGGAGTAATTTTTGCTCCAACAACAGGCGAGGGCTTTAGTGGCCCTGCACTCACACAAACAGATGCAAGTGCCGTACTCCAGGCGGCCAAAGATATCTGGGTAAATGCCGGTGTTACCCCTGAAAGATTCGCTGACATCAGCCTCGAAGTGTATGAGTACACCGCAAATCAGTTGGCCTCTACAGACGGCAAGAAAATCAAATTGTCATCAACCGGCGCCAAGTGGGGCTGGTATATCAATACCGACCCTTCTGCCGATACAAATTATCTGCGCGACCCTGTATTGAATAAGTACATGGCCGTGCCAGGTTCTGCTGCTGATGGCAAGATCGACTTGCTCACCACCCTGGTCCAGCAACTGGGTGTGATTGCCCACGTTGCTGGTGATGGCAGTGACGAAAACGTCATGAATGAACAATTGGCCAGGGGTATACGTCGCTATCCGGCAGCAAATGACAAGGCCGACACAGACAAGCCAGCCAAACCCAGTCGCTCAGATGCACTTGATGAATTAAGGCATACACCTGTCGTTGAAGCGCCAAGTTACAGCCGCATGGTTGGTGCTGCACCTAATATTGCATCCAAAGATATCCTGATTACAACCGCATCTGGTCTTGATATTTTCCAACCAGAGTCGGCTTCCAACCCTGGCGCCAATCCGCAACCTGTCCTGCTGAAAAAACTGGAAAAAGACAATCTGGGTAATCCTCTGGAACTTGGTGGTTCATACACCCAGCAAATCGTCTTCAATGCTGATGCCACCCTGGCTTTCATTGCCGGTAGAAACAACAAGATCTATGTATTGGATACCGAGACCCAGGACATTGTTGCAACCTATACTGTCAAGGGCAGCAAAGCGCCGATCACAAGCCTGCTAGTCAACGACCGTTGGCTCTACGTGACAGAAGGAAGCAACTACGGCAGAGAAGGTGGTGCCCTGATCCGTATCAACATCGACGAATCCGGTGACCAGTTCCTTAAAAACCAGCAGACCCTGAATCTGGCTGGCGTCAAAGCACCTATGGGCTTCCGTGGCATGGCAATTAACAGTGAACGTTATCTCGCACTGACAGCCCCGGTTGAAACCATCAACATGATCAATAATATTTCCATGCCAGCCGGGAATGTTGTCGTGGTTGATCTGTTTGGCGTTTCAGGAAAAAGCGAAGTCTCATCTGAAAATATTGATGTGCTCCGCTCATCAGATTACCCGAATCAATTCTGGGGTAAAGGACCCTTGTTTATTTCCAGTGGCGAGAAACGCGGGCAATTCCTGCTTTCCAATTCCAAGGACATGTATCGCGGTGCAGCCGGTGTTACTTTTGCGACCAATCCAACTACCGGCAGGTTGCTTTCCAAGGCCAAGATCGTCGATTCTTCATTGACACCCAAATTGTCAGATCCATTCTGGCTCGAACGCAAACATCAGCAATCAATACAACGTAGCGCTGGCACCGTTATTATTAATTTTGATGGCAAGCAATACGCTCTGGTAGCAGATTACAATTTCATCTTCAACGATGTTCACTTTGATGCTGACCACAACTTCGGTCTGGGTAAGCAGATAGGTGGCAAGATAGGCGTTATTGAAGATCCCTTTGGCGTTAATGGAGAGCCAATCTATCTTGGTGCGACCACGCCAAGCCCAGGCATCGCTTTCAACCAGCTCTCGCTGGACCAAAGCGGCATGTTGTACGCAACGGCATTCGTTGAAGATACCTCAGGCCAGTACACAAATAATGTTGGTTCTGACCTGATGTACAACTCCGTATTTGTATGGAACGCAAGCCAGTTAGTGCAGGCCGCAATCAACGCAAAAGTAGCCGGTCGCAAGCTCTCAGTGCCTATAGATCGCCTGAGGTCACTCGACGACGCGCAAATAGAAGCCGTGAAACCGGCACGCTATGACATGGAAAAGAAAGACAAGATGTTTGGCTTTATCTATGGCATAGGCGCTTATTCTGACGCGAAAGTTCCTTCGCTCACCTTGCAGAACGTTCCTTACTTAAGGCCATTGGCACCAAGTATATATGACGAAGTCAAAGATATAGCCGATAAAGCAGCAGAACCTGTAGTGGTTCAGCCGGAGCCAGCTCCTGGTAAGCCAATTAAAAAAGACACTGATAATGGTACGGTTAATACCTTCCTGATACGGATGGTTGCACATGTTTCCTTGTACTCTAATGTCACTTTGAGGAATTTCAGCTCCCTACAGGGAAAAGATACGGACAAATACGATGCCAGAATAGATGATGCAAGAGAAGTTCTCGACAGAATTGATTACGATACCCAAAATCAATCGAGACCTCAGTCACATTTTGCAAGTTTCTTAAAAGCGGTTGATCAAAATGTTGAAGGCTTTATGGCGATGACGCCAGCCGCACTCGGGGTAGGTATGCGGGTAGGTAGCTTCCTCAACGAGTCCCTGACCGGACAAAAACAACCCACGCTTGCAGCTGCTACAGAAACTGAAGCAATGATAGACGCGGGTGAACCAGCATATAACATAGGTTTGCATTGGGCCGAAGTGTTTATAGGATCAAAAGCAAAAGTAGTTTTTGCTACAGGCGCTGTCGCCATCACTGACAAAATCCTGGCAGGTAAACAGAAAGAGGCTGAGGGTCTGACAATTGAAACCATGGTTAACTATAAAGCGGCCGGTGGGTACACAGGTGGCTTGCGTAGCAAACTAAGCAAGGCACTGAGTGAGCGCAAGCTTTTATTGAGTGAAAAAGAGCTCAATAAAGTGACGCAAGAAATGACGCACGGGGTCTACGGCGAATCTGCCAAGCGTAACCTGGAGGGCCCTGCGGAAAGCGAGAAACGCTATATAGTAGAAGAGCCGAAAAAAGATGCGGAAGGTAACCTCAAAGAGCCGGGCAAAGAACCAAGGATAGTTACTGAGAAAGATTTTGCTGAAGCTTGCGACAGCATCGGTTATATCAATGAACATGGGGAATGGGAATACAAAGCTTGCTTCGTCCCGGGTACATTAGTACATGCAAAAAAAGGTTTGGTCCCGATTGAACAACTACGCATCGGCGACTTTGTCTTGTCGCAATCTGAATTTGAAGGTGAACGTGCTTATAGGCGAGTACTGACAACATTCTCACACGAAGAAAAAGAAGTTTACCTGGTGCAGTTCGCCAGGACAGAAAACCGCCACATGGATTTTGTCGTCGCAACTGCAGAGCATCCTTTCTGGGTAACTGGAAAAGGCTGGGTATCTGCAGAAACCCTGCATTCAGGTTTGCCACTGGAGCTAATGGATGGTGCTGAGGCGATCGTAATAAGTTCAAGTAAAGTGCATCACACACAATTTGCTAATATTGTTTCTGCAAAAAATAATATTAATGGTGCTGATATGTTGCTGGATTTAAGCGATAACCAGGTAAAAATGCTGGACACAGTGCCACGTAGCGACACCGCACTCGCCATCGGCGGGACCTTCAAGACACGCGTCTATAACTTCTCGGTCGAGGGCTTCCATACCTATTATGTTGGCGATGCCGGGGTATGGGTTCACAATATGTGCAAAACCACGGAATCTGAGTCTCCTAAAGATAAAGCGACTGATGATGTATTGAACGGAAAAGGGAATGGGAATGCAACAGCCCCAAGTAATGAATTAGGTTCCAAGTCACTTACACCAGAGGAAATAATAGCAAAGGAAGCGAACCGAGAGAAAGCAGCAGCGGCATACGCAGAAATAGTAGCCAATCCTGGCAAGGGCAGGGCTGGTTCAAAAATCGATGATCTTCCAGAAGCAAAACATCCGGAATTAAAATCTACACCGTCTTGGGATAAGACTAGTCTTGAAGCAGAAATAGATAAGGCACAAAAAGCTTATGATGATGCCAAGACTGAGGAGACTAAAAGAGCTCTTGATGCAGCTAAATTAGAAAAGGAGGTACTGGATGATTTGGCGCAGTCAGACCGTCCAAACATAAAGTTGCAACCAGGAAAACCAAATGAAGGTCATTATCCAGATGGAGTTACTATTTGGCCACCGAATAAGCTTGGGGTCAATTGGAATGAAAATAAACCGAAGAAGGCGGGCAATCCCGACAGTATCGTTAAACCATGGGGAGCAACAGAAATTTATGCTCCAACAACCGCAGGTGTAAATGGGGTGAGAAGTGGCATTAAAGAAAAAGCAGAAAACCAAGCCGCAACTATCATTTTAAGTACTAAATTTTGGAAGCCGACAGACAAGAATGGCAATCCTATCGATCCGGTTGAAGCGCACAAGAGCTTGTTGCAAGAGTTGATGAATGGAAAGTTAATTCCGGAGCTAAAGAGAATAGTTTTGTATGATTCATTTGGAAATCGGAAAGTCATTGAATTCCCTGATCAGTTCGACCAAAAAGGTAAACAGACGAATGCCCCAGTCTATGGTTCCCAAAACCCCAAAACTGGTGTAACAATTCGTTCCGAGACGCCAACTGAGCTTACTCATGACGTCGATCCCCAAATCGTCGCCACTGAAGGCTCCACGGTGAATGTAATCCCGCTTGGAAAAGATGATCTTGGTGTTGCATTTGCTGCTGCAAAACAATATTGGATCAATGCTGGCATACCGCCAGCATTGATAGACACCGCATCACTTAATATTGGTAATTTGTCAGCCCGTATTGCCGCTGAAACGTCTGTGAATCACATTACGATGTCAGTTGATGGTGCAGGCTGGGGCTGGTACGTCGATCCAAATCCGTCTGCAAATACCGATTTCACCGCAACCAGTATCGCCAATGAATTCATAGCCAAACCAGGCAGCCCGGCCGAAGGCAAGCTAGACCTGTTAACCGTCATGATTCATGAACTGGGTCATGTACTTGGTCTGGGCGACACCAGTGACGAAACTGAAGCCATGGACGGCATCATTGCCCCCGGCATGCGCCGCTTGCCGAGTGCCAGCGACATTGCCAAACTGCGTGCGCAATTGGCTGCCAACCCGGCCGGTAATGCCAATGGCACGCCTGTCGTCTGGCAAACCATGACTAATCCTGCGCCTGTGAGCACTGTTGCCCAGTTCAAACCTGTGCAATCCACTGCCATGTTCAGCAACAACCTGAACACTGGCTGGCAAACCGCAGGCAATGTAGTCACTACCCCACAAGGCACAGTGACATTAGGCGAAAGCACCAGTGCCAACGCCCACCTGTCGCAGTCCTTCATGCTGCAACCCGGTGACCGTTACCTGGCCTTCACCATCAGCAGTCAGGACCTGCAAAGCAATGGCCTGGTGGACGGTGAAGAGTCTGGCCCCAAAGACGCCTTCGAAGTCGCCTTGTTGAACGCCAACACTGGCGCAGCTCTGGTTGGCACCAATGGTCTCAGCCATAGCGACGCCTTGCTCAACATCCAGACCGATGGCACAGAACGCCTGGCCAGCACCGTGCGCAAAGTCATGCACTCCGATGGCAGTGCCACCTACTACATCGACCTGCAACAAGGTATTGCCAATGGCGCCACCATTGCCGCCACACCTGCCTTGCTGTCTTTCGACCTGCTCGGTTTTGGTGCTGGCAACAGCCACGTCAGCCTGCGCGACATCCAGCTCATCAGCAAACCTGTCGCCTTTGATGACAACATCGTCAGCAATGAAGACCAGACTGTCGTTATCAACCCACTGAGCAACGACCTGTTCGGCACACCTGCTGCTGTACCCCAACTGCACATCACCACCCAGCCCGCCCATGGCAGCCTGGTGGTCAATGCCGACGGCACAATCAGCTACACCCCCACAGCCTTGTTCCATGGTGAAGACAGCTTCCAATACAGCTACACCGTCAATGGTGTGGATGTAGGGCAGGGCGCTGGCTCGGATGCAGCAGCCAACACCAGCAACATCGCCACCGTTCATTTGACCATCAAGCACGTCAACCACGCACCAACCGTGGTCAGTGGCAATCTCGATACCAACGTCACCGCAGGCAAAGCCTACAACTTTGACCCATTGCTCGCACCAGCAGCCAGCGACGTCGACCACGACAACATCGTTGCAGTCATTGACACCCAGCCAGCTCATGGCAACCTCGTCATCAATGCTGACGGCAGCTGGACCTACACTGCAGACAGTACGTATAGCGGAGAAGACAGCCTCGTCTACCACATCAACGATGGCGCAGCCAATTCAGCCAGCGTCACCGTCCACTTCCACGTCCAGCCTGCCAATACCGCCCCTGTGGCCAATAATGCCAGCCTGCAACTGCAAGAAGACGGCAGCATCACCATCCGCCTGACTGACTATGGTACAGATGAACAGCACGACACCCTCAGTGTCCGCATCAGCGCCCAGCCAGCCCACGGCAGCCTCACTGCGAATGCGGACGGCAGCTACACCTACGTGCCCAACCCATTGTTCCACGGTGACGACAGCCTGCGCTTCATCCTCAACGATGGTCAGCTCGATTCACAAGAAGCCACCATCAGCCTGCACGTTGCCCATGTCAACCATGCAGCTGTCGTCAACAACCGCAACATCAGCCTGGCAGAAGATAGTACAGCAGTGCTGAACCTGTTGAGCACTGCAACAGATGTCGATGGCGATGCACTGACAGTCCGCATCACCACGCAACCAGCACATGGCACATTGACGAAGAACGCAGATGGCACCTGGACCTACACCCCAGCAGCCAACTACAACGGCAGCGATGCATTCAGCTACGTCGTCAATGACGGAGCTGTCGATTCCAACATCGCCACCGTGAGTTTGAATGTTACTGCAGTCAACGATGCACCGACCCTCAGCAACCAAAGCGTCAGCCTGCTCGAAGACAATGCCACAAGGCTCAATCTGCTGACAGCCGCCAGCGATGTTGATGGCGATACATTGACAGTTCGCATCACCAGCCAACCAGCTCACGGCACGATTGTTAAAAATGCAGATGGCACCTGGACTTATACCCCAGCTGCCAACTACAACGGCAACGACAGCTTCGCCTATGTCATCAATGATGGCGCGGTTGATTCTAATATTGCTACCGTCAGTATCAGCATCGTCCCTGTCAACGACGCCCCGGTACTCACAGGCCAAAGCATCAGCATTGACAGTGGCGGCAGCAAAACCATCACCCTGCTGGCAAATGCTAGCGATGTTGATGACGGCGATGTCCTGGCAGTCAGCATCACCACTCAGCCAGCGCATGGCAGCGTGGTCAGGAACGCTGACAACACCTGGACTTACACGCCTGCCGCCAACTACAACGGTAGCGACAGCTTCGCCTATGTCGTCAATGACGGCACGGTAGATTCCAATGTCGCCACCGTCAGCATCAGCATTGCCGCTGTTACCCAGTCTGGCATCAATGCTGACCTGGGCATCGCCGGCAAATTCAACGTCTTCGCCTTCAATGACTTCAGCGGCACCAATAGTGACGTCCAGGGGGCAGTAGCCGTAGGCCACAACTTCAACGTCAGCAACTACAGCGTCAATGACCTCAATTTGCCTTACAACGGCCTCTCCCTCATCGTTGGCAATGACCTGGTTGACCATAACGGTGGTATCAATGGCACCGCCACCTATGGCAACCACCAGGACGCCTATGGGCAAAAGGCAGATGACCACGTCATCCAGGGCAACCCGCCATTTGCCTTTGCCGATGTCCAGGCCCAACTGAGCACGCTCAGCACCAACCTGGCCAGCCAGCCAGTCACAGGCACTGTCGTCCTGCAATACGGTGGCCTCACCTTCACCGGTGACGGCACATCCGCAGTGCAGGTCTTCAATGTCAGTGGCGCTGACTTCGCCAGTGCTGGTTACACCCACCTGGAGAACATCCAGCCAGGCCAAAGCATCATCGTCAACATCATCGGCGACACCGGCTTTGATGGTGGTGTGACAGACGCCTTTGATGGTTACAACACTCTGTTTAACCTCAGCACGGCCACTAGCTTCACCATCAACACCAGCATCTACGGCAACATCCTTGCCCCACGTGCCAGTGTCAATGGCGGTACCGGCTCCATCAACGGCAACCTCATCGTCAACAACTGGAACTCTGGTGTACAGATCAATGCCTACCACTTCTTTACACCTGCAACCACCAATGCACCTGGCACCACCCCGCCAGCGCAGGTCAACCACGCCCCCGTGGCCATCAATAGCAGCGCCAGCCTCGATGAAGACACCAGCATTGCCCTGAGCCTGCTCAGCAACGCCAGCGATGCTGACAGCGCAGATGTACTTGCAGTGCGCATCACCACCCAGCCCGCCCACGGCAGCCTCGCCAAAAACGCCAATGGCAGCTGGACCTACGCCCCAACGGCCAACTACAACGGCAGCGACAGCTTCAGCTACGTCGTCAATGACGGTAAGGCAGACTCCAACGTTGCCACCGTCAGCCTCAACATCAAAGCCGTCAATGATGCCCCGTTCGTCAGCAACCAAAGCATCTCCGTCGACAATGCCACCAGCATCCTCATCAAGGCACTCGGTACAGATATTGATGGCGACAGCCTCAGCAGCAAACTCATCAGCACCGCTGCCCATGGCACCGTCACCCTCAATACCGACGGCAGCTTCACCTACAAAGCCACCGCAGGCTATGTAGGCGGCGACAGCTTCAGCTACAAAGTCAACGACGGCAAGGTTGATTCCAACCTCGCCACCGTCAGCCTCACCGTCACTGCGGTAGCGCCACCGGCAATGACCAGTGCAGATCTCGGCCTGGCAGGCCAGTTCAACGCCTTCATCTTCAATGACTACACCGCCACCGGTGGTGAGGTTGCAGGTACCATGGCTGTAGGACACAACTTCAACGTCTCCGCCTTCAGCATGGACACCACCCAGAAGAACTACCAGGGCATGTCACTCATCGTTGGTAACCAGCTCACCTTCAATGGTGGCTCCACCCATGGCAAAGCCACCTATGGCAGCAGCAAGTCCGTCAACAACCTCCAGCAAGGTGATACCGTCGTCAAAGCCGCACCCCCATTCAGCTTTGCCGACAACAAAACCCAGCTAACGGATCTGTCCACCAACCTGGCAGCCCAAACCGCCAATGGCAAGACCAGCATCCAGTTCAACGGCATTACCTTCCAGGGAGATGGCACCAGCGGCACCCAGATCTTCAACGTCAAGGGAACTGATTTGCTCAATGTGACTTATGCCAACTTCGTCAACCTCACACCAGGGCAGACACTCATCATCAACGTCACCGGTGACAGTGGTATGCAAGGTGGTATGCCAGATGGCTTCAGGAACTACAATGCCCTGTTCAACTTCAGCACGGCGAAGAAACTGACATTCACCAACGTCGCCCTGAACGCCAGCATACTCGCACCGCTGGCAACAGTCAGTGGTGGTAGTGGTGTGGTCGATGGCAATGTCGTGGTGAATAACTGGAGCAGCAATGTCTACATCGCCAATAACCGCAGCTTCCAGGCAGCGGCTATGCCGGCGAAGCAGACACAGAGCCAGCAAACCATGGCCATGAAATCAGTGGCAGCCAACCCCTATGCGACCATGGTGAGCCAGCCCACACCGGCAAGCACAGATAGCAGCAAGGCCACGACAGTGTCAGCGACGCCTATGCAGGCGACGTCAAGCAATGGTAGTAGTGCGATTGTGATCCCGGCGGCAAGTGCGACAAGTAATTCAGCAGGAACAAATAACACCAGCAGCACAACGACAGCGGCAGACAGTGATCTGGCTATGGCGGCTTTGTTGGATAGTTTGGGGAATTCGTTGGGGAGTGCTTTGCAGGTGCAGATGGATAAAGATCTAAGGGATAGGATTTAATGATTCAAGACTATTCCACTATTGAATTTTGTTAATGGTGGAATAGTCTGCGATAATTAATTTCATAAATTTTTCATCAGTCAGCTAGACTTTTTACAAAACAATTACATCATGAAAAATGAATTAAACAATTTCAGTAATGCTCAAGTGATGGCTGTGCCAGAAATTGCAGATCAGAAAAAAAATATTCTTTGCCCGTGGGTATCAGAAGATGTGGAAATAGTAACAAAAAAATCTTTATATGGACAATCGATTTGGTCTATAAAAATTGGTGATGAAATATTAGCGCGTTGCGATAAAACGGGACAAATGGCATTTCGCAAAGTTCTCAATATCTTTACTGAAAAAGATGTGCCAACCTATCTTTTGTATTATGTGATAAACAATCAAGTCCCTGTGTACCCGGTAGAAGTTACTGCCAGCTTGCCTTTTTGGGTTAAAAATAAAGGCTGGACGCCCGTGTTTAATATTAAAAAGGGCGACGCACTTCTTGGCTTTGATAGGTTTGCATTTAGTGAGGCGGAAAAGAATGGAATTGAACATTTCAGTTGCGAAGAATGGAGCTTTGTAGATATTAAAAAAACTGGTTTATTGAGAAGGGTGTATAGCCTGGAACTTGAAGAAATGCATAGCTATTTTGTAGGTGGGATTAAATTGTGTGCCCCCGATGCTACCTATCTTGCAACCAACAGCCACGCGATCACTAATGAAAAAATGGAGAGGATAATAACTGGTGGTGTAATTTGTGGTGTTCAAACAGACACAATGGTCGAAGTCAAAGAACATGGCCCCTTGGCAATCGAGTGGCTCCTTCCTGAAGCAGGGCATGAGATATTATCCCGTTGCGACAAGACAGGGCAACTTGGGTATAGCAAAGTACGTAAGTTGATATGTCATGAGGAAACGCCTCAATGTGAGCTTACCTTCCAAATTAACGATGATGAGTACAGAGTTGTAAGAGTGGCCGAGGGTCAAGAGTTTTTGATGGAGGGGAATATTTGGGTTAGAGCGGTTGATCTCAAGCCACGTGATGTATTTGAGACAAATGATAATAATAGAGTTGTTGTTGATGAGATTCAAACAAAATTTATTGATGACGAACCGCGCTACAATAGTTTTTATACAATAGAGCTTGAGGGGTACAACAGTTTTTGTATTGATAATAGGTTATGGGTACGTGGGATTCGCTTTGACGAAGAGTAGTCTTTTTGCTGCTGCTGCCCTGTTCACCGTTCAGTTAAGCCAATTCACTCCGCCCGGTCTGCTAGTTTTGCAAAGATCGGCGGAGATTTTGGTTAGATTGAACACAAAACCGATTATTTTTTAATCAGCGCGTACAACTAAATTTGCTCTCCTGATTAAAATTTGTGCAAATTACTTGCTCGGGCCGAGATTCACCCTGAACAGCTAAACTGCCTGTTTAAAATACACATGTTAGCTCATCGGGAATTTACTAACGCCGCAAATAATACCCTTGCAACAAACCATCCCAAGCCTCAAACGGATGCACCGATATCGGTGGTGTTGAGTAAGGATCAATGCCTCTCCACACCTCAGCAGGCGTGTACCCATGCAAATGCTGATGTGGCCTGATCAGGTTATACCAGGTCACAAAATCCCTCAGCAAACGGTCCAGCATCAATCCATTGACCGGTGTCCTCAGATTCAATTTCTCTTTCAACGTCAAAAAGAAACGCTCAATCCTGCCGTTCTGCCAGGGCTTGCCCGGTTCACTGAATTCCTGACGTATTCCCAATTCTTTTAAAGCTCGCCGGAATTCTTTGCTGCGAAACACAGAGGCATTATCTGTACGAATAATTTTTGGCTTACCAAATAAATTGATTGCCTGTTTTATGTGTTCAAGTATCACCGTCGACGTCGCCAGCTCCACCCGCTGCAACAACAAATTCATGCGCGTACCATGATCGACAATGCCAAGAATAAAATGGTTCATACCATACGCATCCACTTTGCCAGTCCCATCCAGACACCAGCGTAAATTTGCAGGACTAACATCCGGGAACCGATTCCGCGTCTTCTTGCGTATCGCCTCCATCTCTGAACGATACTTCTGCACCCAGCTATACACCGTCCCCAAGCTAATCGTGATACCTGCATGTGCATACAAACGATTAATCTCATTCCGCAGTGTTGCACGAACTGTGCTGAGTACGTAGTTCCGGACAGTGTTGCAAGAGATGCCAAGTCATTTGGATATGTCGCGTAATGGTACCTGGTCGCGTACGTGCCAGCCTTGAATAATAGTGGTTATGCAATGTCAATGACTCTACCTTCTACGCTTCAGAATAAGGTACGCAGAGAAGTTTTTGGTGCGCCGCAAAAAAAATCTTGATGCCGATGGTAGGGTATATGACGTGGAGATTCTTCTTGGTATTGCCGAAACTATTTACATTTTTTATTTGGCTATATGCTCCAAGTGGTGGGTAAGGAATGTAATTTTGACAGTACCGCTTTGCTGTCATTGTCGGATGACGACTTGGTTCTTACTCTGCAATAAGCCATATTTTCTAAATAATATTTCTTTTGGAAAATAAGAAAATTTATATAATTTAAAAAAATTCGAATTATATTTAGTGGGCTATCAGCGATAATCCAGCAGGCTCGCCAATTTTTGATTGTATGAAAATATATTGATTGAAGTTAAAAAGCCGGGCTATTGAAACATAAATTGACACTTTTTAGCGTGGTCTGTAACATTGAGTAACATCGCTGTGCATCAGATATTTTTTCAATAATTAATTTCTTTGCGGCAATGCAGCATGCGCATGTTGAATTATTACTCATTTCTGAATGAGCACTTCAGATTCTTTCATGTGTGGGCATTCGTTTGTTGCTGGTGATTTTGGGATTGGGTGATGGGATCTGATGTTGCATTGCATTTGATGGAGCAGCTTCTGTGGGGTGCGCTGTTGATATGCGCGCCTATTCTTGTTTGTACACTGGTGGTAGGTCTTGTTGTCAGTGTGTTGCAGGTGGTGACGCAGATTCAGGACATGTCACTGACGTTTATTCCCAAGTTGGTGGCAACGATATTGGCATTGACGATGTTTGGGTCCTGGATGTTGCGCAAGCTCTTGATTTTTGCGCGTGAGCTCATCACGAATATCCCGAATTATTTTTAGTTGCCCATGATTTTTACTTCAACAGTAAGCTGGGTTACCGCTGTTTTATTGTGTTCAATGCGCCTGTCCGCTTTGTTGTTGATGACGCCTTTCTGGCAGGCCTTGGGATTGCCGGTTCGCATACGTGTCATTTTGATTGTGATGCTGGCTTTTTCGCTTGTGGCTGGCATGCGTCTGGTGCCGGTGAATGTGCCAGTTGATTTGTCGGGGCTGGTGATGTCTGCTCTGGCTGAGGTGCTGCTGGGTGCTTTGATGGCATTTGGCATTTTTGTGGCTTTTGCTGCATTTTCTATGGCGGGTAATTTGCTGGATTTGCAGATAGGTTTCAATATCGCGAATATTTTTGACCCGACTACGCGTAGCCATTCACCTTTGATTGCTGCTTTGTTTGGTATGGTGGCATTGGCCTTGTTTTTCACCATGGATGTGCACCACACCTTGTTGCGTGGTCTAGCTTTTTCGTTCGAGAAAATTCCCCTTGGTCAGATGCTGGAGTTACCTGGTCCTATGCTATTGGCCAGACAGTTTGGTATGGTGTTTACTTATGCATTGATGCTGGCGGCGCCAGCATTTTTTTGTTTGTTTTTGGTAGAGATTTGTCTTGCAGTTGTGTCGCGTAATTTGCCGCAACTGAATATTTTTATGCTCAGTGTACCAATCAAGATTGTGGTTGGCTTGTCTGTGCTGGCGTATGTCAGCGGTCATTTTGCGTCTGTTGCTACCAAGGTGTTCGGAGCGTTGTTTGGATATTGGGAGGACATTTTGTAAATGTCTGAGGATGCTGACAAAAGCCAGGAAGCCACGCCCCATAAACTGCGCGAGGCGCAAAAGAAGGGGCAGGTTGCCAAGAGTACGGAAGCCAATTTTGCTGCAATTTTAGCAGCTTTGGTTGGTATTTTCTTTGCGGCTGGGCCAGGTATGGCCAGGAAGGAACTGGGTCTTGCGCAGCAGATTATGCGGGATGCAGGCCGTAGTGACTGGTCCAGTGTTGGTACTTTGCAGTGGCTGACGCAGGCGAGCATGGAAAGCGTGGCGGTTATTGCACCTTTGTTGATTGCCATTTGCATTGCGGCCATATTGGTGAACGTGAGTCAGGTTGGGGGTATTTTTAGTTTTGATCCAGTGACACCTGATTTTACCAAGTTAAACCCTGCTACTGGTTTGCAACGTCTGTTTTCCAAGCGTTTGATTTACGATGCTTTGCGCAGTCTGGTGAAGTTATCGATATTGGGGTACGTGGCCTGTGGTGCACTGGTACATTTGATGCCTGAATTGGTAAAACTGGGCTACATCGATGCGCACGGCCATGCGGCTATCGCACTTGCTGCGATCGGGCCTGTGTTGTTTAAGTTGTTTATGGCGATTTTGGTGATCGCGTTAATCGACTTGCTGTATACGCGGTGGGAATTTGCCAAGAAAATGCGCATGAGTCATAAAGATATCAGCGACGAACATAAGCAAAGGGAAGGTGATCCGCGTATACGCCAAAGGATTAAGCAGTTGCGGGCAGAATTGTTGAAGCAATCGCAGGCGGTTGGCAAATTGCCAGAAGCCGATGTGTTGATCACCAATCCTACTCATATTGCCGTTGCTATTTCTTATCGCCATGGCGAGATGCCTGCACCTAAGTTGTTGGTCAAGGGTAAAGGGGAGCTGGCAGCCAAGATGCGTGCAGCAGCCAGGCAGCATAATATTCCAGTGGTTGAAAACCCTCCTTTGGCGCGGGAGTTATACAAGCGTTTGAACTCGGACCAATTTGTACCTGAGGATATGTATCCCAAGGTAGCCAAGATTTTGATCTGGGTATACGCGATGCGTAAAAATCGCAATCAAAGCAAAGCTAGCACGGTGCGCGGAGCATTTGCATGAATTCGTTGAGACAGGTTTTGCAGAAAAACACCGACATTGCAATGGTTTTGCTGGTGGTGGGTGTGTTGTTTATGTTGTTTGCACCTATACCAGCAGAGATGCTGGATTTTTTGATACTGACAAACTTCAGTTTTGCATTGCTGATTTTGCTGTTGACCTTTTACATGGCAAAGCCGGTCGAGTTTTCTACTTTCCCATCGATGTTACTGGTGGCAACTTTGTTCCGACTGGCCCTGAATATTTCTGCCACGCGCCTTATTTTGCGCGATGCTGACGCTGGCAGGGTGATTGGTGCGATTGGTTCTTATGTGGTGGGCGGCAATTATGTGATTGGCCTAATCGTCTTCTTGATCCTGGTCGTCGTTCAGTATGTCGTGGTAACGAATGGTGCGCAGCGGGTGTCGGAAGTGGCTGCTCGCTTTACACTGGATAGTATGCCAGGTCAGCAAATGAGTATCGATGCTGATTTGAACATGGGTTTCATCGACCAGGAAGAAGCCCAGCGCCGCCGCAAGAATATCAGCAAAGAAGCCGCCTTTTACGGTGCCATGGATGGTGCCAGCAAGTTTGTGAAGGGTGACGCCATTGCGGGTATCATCATCATGCTGATTAATTGTGTTGGTGGCCTGGTGATAGGTGTGATGCAAATGGGCATGCGCTGGGATCAGGCTTTAAAGAGTTATACCTTGCTGACTATTGGTGACGGTATTGTGACGCAAGTGCCTGCCTTGATTATTTCTGTAGGCACGGGTTTGATTGTGACGCGCTCTTCGTCCGATACCAATCTGGGTGTAGTGGCGTTTCAGCAAATCACCTCATTCACCAAAACCTTGTGGTTGGTGGCGGCAGCATTGCTGGGGCTGGTGTTTTTGCCCGGCATCCCGGCGTGGCCGGTGTTGGTGCTGGTTTGTTTTTATCTCGCATTAATTGCTTTTCGCCGTGGTGACACTAACCAGGGTGAGGGCAGTGATGTGCAGGGCGATGATGCCGAAGCACCACTTGGTACCGGCGCCAAGTCTTCAGACAAAGAGCAGGATGCCTATGGTTTGTTGCCTATGGAGGCAGCTGAGGTATTGCTGGGTGTGGACTTGATCCCCATGCTGGAGAGTGAACGCATTATTTTTACCGAGCGTATCGCAGCTTTTCGTAAGCAATATGCTTTGGAGTCTGGCCTGGTGGTGCCAAATATCCGTTTCCGTGAAGGTGCCAGGCTTGCGGCCAATGCCTATGAGATTGTGATTTTTGGTGTGACTATCGCAGGTGGCAGCCTGGTGCTGGACAAGTTGCTGGCAATTAAACCAGCAACTGAGACTATCAAGTTGCAAGGTGTGGAAACCAAGGAGCCCAGCTATGGTTTACCTGCGCTGTGGATAGATGACATGCTGAGGGATGAGGCAAGAGCTGGCAAGTACACCCTGGTAGAGCCACCAACAGTCTTCATGACGCATTTGTGCGAGGTATTGCGACAGCAGTCTGCCACTTTGCTGACGCGCCAGGAAACTGAACGCTTGTTAAAACGTGTGCGTGAGTCGCAACCTGGTCTGGTGGAAGAGGTTGTGCCTACAGTGCTGGGCGTGGGTGAAATACAAAAAGTCTTGCAGAATTTATTGAAGGAAAAAGTTTCTATCCGCAATCTGGATGCCGTAATAGAAACCATTGTTGATACTGCCAAGATTAATAAAGATACTGCTTATCTGACTGAAATGGTTAGGCAGCGTTTAGGAGCATTGATTTGTCAGTCATTGACACAGGGCACGAATGTATTACAAGTATTGACGCTGGATCCGACGATAGAACACAATCTGATGCAGAGCATACGGGCGGTGGAAAATGGTGCAGCCATGGTGGTGGAACCTAAATTTGCCGAGCAAGTGATCACTGGCGTTGCCAAGCATGCAGAAAAAATGATGAAGAGCAACCTGTTGCCCGTTTTGTTGTGCGCCCCTGAATTAAGACGGCATATGCGGGTTTTATCAGAGCGCATGGTGCCGCAATTGCGGGTATTGTCGCTGGCAGAAGTACCCAACACGCTGGAGTTGCGTGCGTTTGCGACTTTGTCTTTGTAAGTGTTTAGTAAATTTTAGTAAGTTGTTGAAATCCGCTTGTTTGAATTGATTCTTTGAACTGATTCTTTGGATCGAATATCTGGATTATTTTTTAGGCTGAATTGAGCGCTATGGCAAATGCATTAATTACCGCTGTACAGAGCATGCAAAATGATCTGCAGTATATGGACATCGTGAGCCAGAATATGGTGAATGTGGCTACGCCTGGCTATAAGCGCGCGATACCGACATCCAAACCGCTGACCAGGCTTTTTGACGAAGTCATGAAGGAGTCAGAACAAGTTGCTAATGTAAGCCAGACAGAAAAATCAAATGCGCTGGGTAACGTGCTTGACCTGTCAACTGGAGCGATCAAGCAAACCGGCAAGCCTTGGGATCTGGCAATCGCCAGCGATGGTTATTTTGAGCTGATGACGCCTGAAGGGCTGGCCTATAGCAGGGCCGGGAATTTTCATGTGGATGGCACTGGTCGCCTGGTGTCGGCGCAAGGCTATGCCGTGCAGGGTTTGGGGGGCGACATACAAGTGCGTGGCAATGATGTCAGTATTGATCATGCCGGTCGTATCATGCAGGGTGAAACCCAGATTGCTCAACTGAAAATCATGCAATTTGCAGATGCAAAGAATGTGGTAAAAACGGCGAATGGCTTATTGCAGTCTGCAAACGCAGACAATAAGGCAGTAGAAAGCAAATCGGAAATACAGGTGGGTTTTTTGGAGAGCTCGAATGTTACGCCCATGCGCGAAATGGTGGCGATGATGGAAACCACCCGTCATTTTGAATCAGCGCAAAAATTATTTCAAGGCTATGATGAGATGTTGAATACGGCGATACAAAAATTGGGTGAGTTTTAAGCTTTTTCTGTCAGCTACTCACTCCATTGGTTTGGAAAATAAATACTTATGAATAATTCTCTCTATATCGCAGCGACTGGCATGCAGGCTCAGCAGATGAGTATCGATACTATTGCCAATAATCTGACGAATGTGAATACCTCTGGCTTCAAGAAGGGCCGTGTGAATTTTCAAGAAATGATGCATGTCGATGGAAGTGCCTCGGCACAGAATCCTTCGGCTACGCTCAATCCGGTTGGCTTGGGTATCGGTATCGAAAATGTGTCCAGAGATTTTGTTGCTGGGGCCCTGACACAAACCAATTCGCCGATGGATATCGCCATCAATGGCAGTGGTTTTATCGAGGTGACGCTGGCAGATGGTAGCCGTGGCTATACACGCGGTGGCACTTTGCAAGTCAATCAGGATTCTTATCTGGCAACCAGTAGTGGGCAGGTATTGAGGCCAGGTATTCATATGCCACAAAATGTGACGGGTATTACGATAGGCACTGATGGCAAAATCATGGTGCAGACAGGAGATCAGTCTCAGGTATCCGAAGTGGGGCAAATTGAACTGGTGAACTTTTCAAATCCTGCAGGCCTGAAAATGGTCGCCAGCGGGATTTATCAACCAAGTGCAAACTCTGGCGAAGCCACTTATGGTAAACCGGGTGCGGCAGGCTTTGGTGCGATTGCCCAAAATACGCTGGAAGGGTCGAACGTCTCTTTGGTAGACGAGATGGTGACCTTGATGATAGCTCAGCGTGCATATGAAATGAGCTCAAAAATAGTCCAGGCATCTGATGAGATGATGTCTTTGACTAATAATCTGCGCCGCTAACACAATACTGATGATGCGCTGGTTTGCCTTTTTCTTCTTTGTTCTTGGATTGTCTGCCATGCCTGCAATGGCAGGTGTGGTGATGTCCTTGAAGACTGATGCGATGGTGAATGCAGCAAGAGTCAAGCTGGTGGACCTCGTCGAAATTGATGTAGAGACCAATCACCTGGATGAGCATCTGATGAAAACCATGGCTGCAGTTGACATGGGTAATGCACCGCTACCCGGTTATAGTTTGCGCTTTAGCCGTAAAGAGATTGAACGCATAGTCAGGGCAAGCGGGCAGGTAAAAGCGATAGAGTGGCGCGGTGCAGATGCAGTGAAAGTCGAGCGCCTGGCAAAAGTCTTTGACAGCGCCCAACTTGCTATTGCTGCTGAAAACTATCTGAAGAAAGTATTGGGCAACGGGCAAAACCAGGTGGTGGTAGAAACTGCTGAGCGCCTGCCAGAACTGTTGTTGGCAGAAGGTCAGGTTGATATCAAGGCGCGAAATTTGACCAGGGCGGAAGCAATGCATGCCAGGGTTACGGTGTGGCTGGATGTTACTGTCGCGGGCATGTTTAGCCGCTCGGTGCGCGTGCCACTGAAAGTCAAAGTAATGGAGCAGACTTTTGTTGCCAAACGGGATTTGCTCAAGGGCATTACACCAGCATGTGAAGACTTGCTGGTTTTGGAGATGGACGTCGCAAGTCTCGATGGTGCCGCCTTGCCAGCAGATTGTTCCATGCTGAAGGGGAGCCTGAAAAGAAATATTCCTTCAGGTACCGCGTTGACTCAGAATTATCTGCAGCTTCCAAACGCAATCAACCATGGTGACACCGTCAATCTGTTGTTTAGTTCTGGTGCATTGCTGCTTGAATCCAAGGCACTTGCCTTGGCTAACGGTGAGGTGGGCCAGCGCATACAGGTACGCCCGGCGGCTGCGACAGAAACGATTGCTGCCATCGTGGTAGCGCCAGGTGTCGCGAAAGTAATCGGAAATTAAGAATGAAGAAGAGTTTGTATCTTGCCTTGTTTTTGTTGTGCACTCTGTCACAGGCAGTGCTGGCCGACAATTTATACAATGAAAATAATTACAGATCACTGGCATCTGACAAGCGGGCGCATTTGCCCGGCGATGTATTGACTGTCCTGATCTACGAAAATTCCAGTGCGTCCTCTAATGCCGATACCAATTTAAAAAGAAAAACAGATATTGGTGCGCAAGCGAGCGTCAACCAAAAAAGTAATAAAGCGGGCATTTCCATCAACAATGATTTTGATGGTGGTGGCAGCGTACAGCGCAGCGGTAAATTATTGGCACAGATGAGCGTTACTGTCACTAGTATTGAAGATAATGGTGACCTCATGGTCAGAGGTCAGCAGCTCCTGGAGATTAACTCTGACCAGCAAAGAATTACTGTAGAAGGACGGGTAAGGCCGCTGGATATAGCAGATAACAACACGGTATTGTCTACCCGTTTGGCCGACGCCAAGATTAGCTATGCTGGCTATGGTGATCTGGCGAACCATCAACGTCCCGGATTTTGGTCCAAACTGTTTACCTGGGTAGGATTTTGATGTTCTTTCTTAACTCAAAATTGCGCGCCTTAGTGCTTGCCACGATTCTCCTTGCGTTGAGTGGTAGTGTCACGGCTGTAGAAACTGTCAGGTTGAAAGACCTTGGCAAATTTGCTGGCTGGCGTGAAAATGCCCTGGTGGGTTACGGCCTGGTCACTGGCCTGGCGAATACCGGAGATTCCCCCAACAACAAGGCAACCCGCCAATCCATTGCCAATGTATTGGCACAATTTGATGTCGCAGTGCAGCCTGAACTGGTCTTGAGCCGTAATGTTGCTGCAGTCATGGTCACTGCCAAATTGCCACCCGTAGCCCGGCAGGGTGACAGCATAGATGTGACGGTGACATCCATAGGGGATGCCCGCAGCCTGGTGGGGGGACTTTGCTGACAGCCCCAATGAAAGCGCCAAATGGCAAGGTCTATGCGCTCGCGCAGGGGGCTTTGTTTGTTGGCGGCTACAAATACGACATGAATGGGAATGTGGCGCAAAAAAATCACCCCACTGTAGGCTCTATTCCTGCTGGGGCGATAGTTGAAGTAGGCGTACAGGCCAAGATCATGAGTAATGAAAACATCATGACTTTTACCCTGACTGATGCAGATTTTACGACCTCGTCAAGAATTGCTGCTGCCATCAATACCGCCTTTGGTGAACCACTGGCAAAAGCACTTGATGCCGAAGGGGTGGAGATTCGTGTACCGGCAGCAGACCGGGAATATCTGGTTGATTTTGTGACCCGCATAGAAAAACTCAGCATAGAACCTGATACCAGGGCGCGCGTAGTGGTCGATGAGAGAACCGGTACCATCGTCTCTGGTGGAGATGTAAAAATTGCGAAGGTAGTTGTATCTCATGGTGATCTTAAGTTATCCATCATCACGGACAATTCGGTTTCACAGCCTATACTGGTCAGAAACACTGCCGCAGAAGTGCGTACTGAAACAGTGTCAAATTCACGCATCAATGTTTCAGAAAAAAATGAGTCAGGTTTTGTGAGTGCTTCAAATAATACAGTCGCAGATCTGATACAGGCATTGACCCGCATCAAGACCAGCACCAGGGATATTATTTCTATCTTGCGTGCAGTCAAAGCCTCTGGCGCTTTAAGGGCTGACTTGATTATCCAGTAAGCTGATGAGTGCAAAAAAGTTTTATACCGATTAACCGAATTTGGAAATGTCAGATGTTTGGAAAAGCTGAAGCAGTAACGATGGATATGCTGAAAACAGCGCTTGATGCTGCCAGCCTCCGGCACCAGGCCATCGCAAATAATATTGCCAACGTCAATACCGCTGGTTACCGTCCGGCCAGCGTTAATTTTGAACAGCAAATGGATGCAGTTCGTTCTACGCTGGCACAGGGAAAAATTGTACAGCCGGATATGCTGCGTGGAGTCCAACCCTTTATTGAAAGACTGGCACCGGTCACTGATGCTGACCGTACAGCTCTTCTAGACACCGAGGTCGGCAATATGGCACAAAACACGGTGCAGTATGAGGCGCTCTTGAAGGCGATGGGCAAACATATTTCTATTCTCAGTTCAGCCATCGCAGAAGGGAAACGTTGATGGATTACCGTAACGCATTTGCGATCAGTGCAACCGGCATGAATGTAGAAAAGCTACGTCTTGATACCACGGCCAATAATATTGCGAACTTGCATAGCACCAAGGGCGCAGATGGGAAATTGTACCGTCCTTTGAATGTCAAAGTGGTAGAGGCCAATGATAATTTTTCCCTTGATTTTGAACGGTTGTCAGGTGCCAATCTGCGCGGTGTGCAGGTCGCCAAGGTGGAAGAGCTGGACGTTGCGCCGCGCAAGGTTTATGAGCCAGGCAACCCTGATGCGGACGATAAAGGCTATGTGTCCATGCCTGGTATTAATCATGTGACGGAAATGGTGAATATATCCACCGCCTTGCGCGCTTATGAAGCAAACGTGGTAGCCATGAATGCGGCAAAACGCATGGCCTTGAAAGCACTGGAATTAGGAGGATCATGATGACGGTCGAAGCAGTCAATTTTTTGCCCGCGATTTCCATGCCCGAGTTAAATACCTCAGCTTCGTTATCAGCGTCCAATGCTCAGGCTATGACGACACCTCCGGCCGCGCAGTTTTCCAATTGGTTCTCTGACCAGTTGTCACAGGTGAATGATCAATTGCTGACTGCTGATAAAGGTGTGCAACAACTGGCAGCCGGAGATGCAAGCAATTTGCATCAGGTCATGATTAATCTGGAACAGGCAAAACTGTCCATGCAGCTTGTCATGCAGGTCAGGAATCATGTGCTTGATGCCTACCGTGAAATTTTACAGATGCAAGTTTAAGGCAATAGTACGTGAACGATTTTTATGAATTTTGGCGACGTATGGATCGTCGTGCCCGTTTCGGGCTGATTTTTGGCGTCTTGCTCATCGTGGTCGCCGTTGTGGCTTTTGGGTCCATGACTTTGCGCACAGACTATCAGGTGCTGTTTGCTGAGTTGGCACCACAAGATGCTTCGACCATGGTAGCTGAACTGGATCAAATGAAAGTCCCATATCGTCTGGTTGGCAGCGGTAACACAATTTTGGTACCAGCTGATCTGGTGTATAAAACTCGCCTGAAACTGGCTGGTAAAGAATTACCATTGCGTGGCGCGGTTGGCTTTGAGCTATTTAACAATAGCGAAGTCGGCATGACAGAGTTTGCGCAAAAAATCAATTATCAGCGTGCCTTGCAAGGTGAATTGACGCGCACTATTTCTGCATTGGATGAAGTGCAGTCAGTACGCGTTCATCTGGTGCTGGCTGAACAAGCCTTGTTCAAGAAAACGGGCACTCAGCCCAAGGCATCTATCACGATTGCGGTCAAGCCCGGGAAAAACCTTGACTCGGCACAGATACAAGGCATACAGCGCCTGGTCGGTGCTGCAGTGCCAGATATTAAACCCAATGATGTCACCATTTTGGACCAGCATGGCATTGCGCTGACCAAGAAGAGTCCAGAAGCTGGGCAGGAGATGATTTCCTCATCCAGCGGCCTGGATGAGAAACGCGCGATCGAAGCGTATTTGAACAAAAAAGTACTTGAAGTGCTGGACAAGACTTTTGGTGCCGGACAAGGCATTGCGAGTATTGATGTAACGCTCAATCATGAACAAAAGAAGACGACGACAGAGAGCCCCTTGGCCGCTGACTCCAAGTACGAAGGCCAGCCCACAGGTGTTATCGTCAAGGACAAGCAGACAGCCAATGAAACCAGTCGCGGCAACAAATCTGAGACAACGAATAATCCCGTTTCTGGAGATGTGACGCAAAGCAGCCGCGAGGTGGAGTACCAGGTTGGGCGCAAAGTGGAGCAAGTCATCTCGTCCGCTGGTGCTGTCAATCATGTCAATATCGCTGTCGTCGTGCGACATGCCATGCAGCCAGCCCAACTGGAAAAACTGAAAGAATTATTGGCTGCTGCCGTGGGCATCGACAAGTCTCGCGGAGATGTGATCGCTGTATATACGGTTGAGCAGATTTCCAATGCTGCTTCAGCCCCAGCCACTGGTGATGTAGTTCCTGCTGGCAGGGAATTACTGATCGAAGAGCGAATTGCAAATCCGTCGGGTAAAGCTGTTGAGGATGTGGCTAGCCACGGTTTTGTTTTTAAAAATGACTATGTAATTTTGATTTTGGCCGGATTAGCTGGATTTTTCCTGTTTGTTCTGGTTATTCGTTTGACTCGTCGCCCGGTTCAGGTAAGAAACTTGAGTGACGATGATAGAAGGCGACTTTTGGCACAGGTAAGAGACTGGCTGGAAAATGCCAGGACAAGCCCCTTGGAGCGCAATTGATGTCAGCTTACAGGCAATCTGCCTTGCTCTTGCATGGTCTGAATGAAGCGGATCAGCGCTGGATACTTGAGCAATTGAATGTCGATGATAGATCGCAATTGCGGGACCATCTTGCTGAGTTGCGTGAGTTGGGTATCCCGGCAGATAGAAATATACTGACCAGTTTGGGCATATCTGAAACTGGTGAGCGACTCGACGATTTGCAGGCGGCGTCTGCGAGCGAGATGCAAATGGTGCTGAGGGATGAACCGCTTTGGATGCTCAAGCAAGTTTTGGCCTTGGAAAGCTGGCCCTGGAAAGAACAATTTCTTGATACCTTGCATGAAACACAGGTAGCCAAGATACTGCAGATGCAATTACCAGAACCTGGTTTCCAAGTAAGGCAAGCGATGAGAGTACATTTGCATGAAGAGCTAAAGAATGTCCGTCGCAATTCTCTGGATTTTTCGGGAAATGCCCACGAGAAAAAATCCTGGAAACAGCGCATGTTAGGAGTTATTGGACTGTGATGGTGATGCAGAAAAAGTATGGTGTCAGACAGACTCGGCTGCTTGAGGCTTCTGCACATCCGTGCTTACTGCAAAAGGCCAGGGTTTGATCATGCAGCACATACTCGACGCAGTCAGGGCGGCTGATTTTGTAAAGAAAATGGGACATGTGCGTCAGCTGGCAGGTTTGAGCATTGAGTCAACAGGCCCTGATGTGCTTGTCGGCGAAATTTGTGAAATCAGTACCCGTTACGCAGACCATAAAATAAAAGCGGAAGTAGTTGGCTTGCGTGATGGCCGAGTGATGCTGATGCCTTATGGTGAAATTCACGGCATTGGTGTTGGAAGTGAGGTTTTGGCCACCGGGCAATTACCCCGCATTGCAGTCGGTGAGCATCTGCTCGGTCGTGTCATTGATGCCTTTGGTGACCCTTTGGATGGAAAACCTTTGATGCAGGCATCAGAATACCGGCCATTGAAGGCGATGCCGCTGAATCCTCTGTCCAGACCACGTATCAAAGAGATACTGGAAACGGGAGTGCGCTGCATTGATGGCCTGCTCACTATAGGCAAAGGACAACGCGTAGGCATATTTGCTGGTAGTGGCGTAGGGAAGAGTACTTTATTAGGCATGATTTCGCGCCATACCGTTGCTGATGTGAATGTGATTGCCTTGATTGGTGAACGTGGTCGTGAAGTACGCGAGTTCATAGAAAAACATTTGGGCGCAGAAGGGATCAAGCGTTCTGTTGTGATCGTTGCTACGTCTGATCAGCCAGCCTTGGCACGTGCCAGGGCAGCCTACGCAGCTACTGCGATTGCTGAGTATTTTCGGGACAATGGCAAGCAAGTCATGCTGACGATGGATTCTGTGACGCGTTTTGCCATGGCAAAGCGCGAGATTGGTTTGTCGGTAGGCGAGCCACCAACGGCTCGCGGTTATACGCCCTCTGTTTTTGCTGAAATTCCGGAGTTGTGTGAGCGCTGCGGTACCGCTTCGTCTGGTGGTGCGATTACTGCCCTGTACACGGTGCTGGTCGAGGGGGACGACTTTAACGAGCCGGTTTCCGACATGTTGAGAGCAACTTTGGATGGGCACATCATGTTGTCCCGTCGCCTGGCACAACAAGGTCATTACCCGGCTATTGATGTTTTGCATAGCGTGAGTCGCTTGTTGGGGGATTTAATCTCTTCTGAAGATCAGGCCTTGGTGCATGAAGCTCTGGAAAATATGGCCAGCTATGAGCGCAACCGACAGTTAATAGACATGGGTGCATATCGCGCTGGCAGCAGTGCCGAGATTGATCAGGCAATTCAACTATGGCCTCATTTGACCAGTTTTTTGCGTCAGCGTGATGAAGATGTACTTGGGCGCGAGCAGGTCGTTGTGCAATTACGCGATATCTTGTGCAATGCAGGGAAGCAAGAAACGCAAAGTGACGGGGTACTGCAATGACCAAGGACCGAAGGGGATTTCAATACGGGTTGGAGCCTGTCTTGAAGTTGAAAGAGTGGGAAGTCAATGACCTCTATCAGGAGCTGGCAGGACATAATGCATCTGTAAAAGAACAACAAGCAAAAGTTGACAGTCTTGCCCAGGCGATAGCTTCTGCCCGTACCGAGTTAATCAAACAAAGGCAGAATAAGGCCCTTATTAATATTGATGTACAGCGCATGGCCCATATGTACATGTTGCAAATGCAGAACCAGCAACAACAAGAGAGTATGCAGTTACAAGAAATGTTGCAGGTGCGCGATGATGCGCAGAGGCGATTGAACGAAGTCAGGAAGTTTGTAGATAACCTGGAAAAAAATAAAGAGGCTATGGCCCATGAATTTGATCTGGAAGCTGCAAAAAAAGAATATCAATTGTCTGATGATAATTGGTTGCAACGTATGCACTGGATAAAGACAACATGACAAAAATTAGTTCATTCATGCAAGTGCATCCTGATGCCGCAACACGTGAAGCGCAGAGTGGGAAGAGTGACATGAGCAGCCAACATGAGAACTGGATTCGGCAAATGGAACTGTCCATGATGAAAGATGCAAATCTGCATGGCAGTTTTAACGCAACTGCAATCCAGACGCAAAAATCTACTTTCAAATCCGCTATACCTTCTCTGGATAATTTACCGGAAAGCGCCACATCACGCGAAAAGCAAGCTACGGCAAAAAGAAGTGTTTATCCAGTTTCTCCTGTGGCAAGAAAAGTCGCCAGTGTCGAAAATCATGTCATCAGCACGGATAATATTGCTGCAGTAGCACAAACAGTTTCAGACAGCGCAAATGCTCCAGAACTCTCGCAAACAAGGGCAGCAGGTGAGCAACAAGCACAGCTTGAAAAACAAAGCGCAGGCATGGAAGCAATTGCGCCTGATGTGAAAGCGAATGCGAGTGCTGGATCGACGCTGCCTTTCACATCGGATGTTATTTTTACTCAGAAAATCACAGGTGAAGTGTCAGTTAATAAAAATAGTTCCATGGAAATTTCCCAGCCGCTGACAGCTTCTCCGCGTGCAGCAGGCTTGTCCCGCAATACCTTGCCAGGCCAAACCCAGGATCAAAACGAAGTTCATGCTGAGAGCCAGGAGCCTGCTGACGAGGCAAAGGCTGCGGTGCGTGAGCAAGAGCTCGATAAGCAGATTTGGCAAAAACGTATGATGCATATTACTACTGAAGATCAGAACGTCAATGTCTGGATCAGGGACCAGGAAATCAATACTGAGCAAACACCTCAACTAATCAGACAATTGACCAGGGAAATGACTGAATCAGGCTTGCGTTTGAATGGTGCTACGATTAACGGAAAGCTTGTTTTTAAATATAAAAACACTGATGGAGATAGTGAAGTAAGGATATTTCAAGGTGACGAAGCCGTAGTGAAGTCAGATGAAGCAAGTGCTCGCAATGTTCCGTTCAGTTATGTAAAGAAAGGCCGTTAATATGGCGCTCAACAGTGTAAGTCCAGTAAGTTCTGCGACCAATGGTCAGGCTCATATTAATCAGCAGGATTTTCTAAAAATTCTGTTGACGCAACTGAATGCACAAGACCCCTTAAAACCCATGGACAATACCGCATTCGTCGCTCAACTTGCTCAATTTTCCCAATTAGCGCAGACGCAGGAATTGACTGCCAGCGTCAACCAGTTATTGGCTGTGCAAACAGCAGTGCAATCAGTCGGTTTGCTTGGTCATGTTGTGAGTGTTGTTACTGGTGGTGCTACAGCAACCGGCACGGTAACTGATATTTCAGTGAGTGGCAATGCACCTGTATTGACCATTCATCCGACGACTGGCCAGGATATTTCTGGCGTGGCCCTCAAACAAGTTTTTGATATTCGCTAACGCGATCCAAGTAAGGAAATACAATGCTGACCTCAATAAAAATTGCGACTACTGGATTGACTGGCTTTTCCAAAGAGTTGCAGACTATCAGTAATAACGTTGCCAATCTGAACACCCCAGGATTCAAAGGCTCGAATGCGAAATTCAGCAGTTTTTTTTCACATGAAGGGAATAGCACCACTGGTGGACATCAGGGCGCTTCATCAGGAGCCGGCCTGGCCACATTGCCAAGTGTCGTTAATTTTGCTCAGGGGCAAATAAATCAGACGGGAAATGATCTGGACGTAGCAGTTGACGGTAACGGTTTTTTTGTCTTGCGCGATAGCAAAGGACAGACATTTTATACACGCGATGGATCGTTTAAATTTGACAGCAAAGGTTTTCTGGTGGATGCCGACGGCAATCACGTGCAGGCATTGTCAAATCAGGGTGTATTGCAAGATATCAGTCTGGATGGATTGAAAACCAATCCAGCTTCCGCATCCAAAACCATACAATTATCAGGCCGTTTATCTACGGCTGACACAGACAAAGCGGTCGGCGGGGTAATCGTCATTGATGCAGTTGGTGGTTCACATACTCTGGCTGTTAATTTTAAAAATAATAATGCGGTGACTCCCGGTAGTTGGCTGGTGACCATCAAGGATGGTACTGATACTGTAACTACGGGTGAAGTCAAATTTGTTAATGGTGCGCTGGACTCCGCACATAATTCACTGTCATTTACCTACTCACCAGCCGGTGTCGCTGCGATGCCACTTACTTTGTCGCTGGACGCGAATACAACTAGTGCAGCAACTGGTGCGTCAACGCTGGCCGTTTCCAACATTGATGGATACGCACAGGGTGATATGTCCAAGACCAGTTTTGATGGAGAAGGTAAGCTGGTTGTCACCTATACCAACGGACAAACATCTAAGAACCAGACACTGGCACTTGCCAATTTCAGTTCAACAGATCATCTGGTGCCCATCAGTGGGAATAAATTCAAGAGTACGCGCCAGCAAGATGTTACCCTCGGCGTCGCGAGTAGCAATCTGAGTACAATAGATGGCGGTGCGCTGGAAGGTTCCAATGTGGATTTGTCCAAAGAATTCAGCGCAATCATTATTACCCAGCGCGGTTATCAGGCATCCTCTGAGCTGATCAGTACTGCCAATCAAATGCTTGACACCTTATTGCATATGAAAGGCTGAGTGAGATAGTGAACGTATCTCCGTATCTGTTGCTGAAAAATAGCGTTGCCAAAGCGATTTCCCAGCTTGCAGGAGACTGCTATGCGAAATGGGCAGTGTCCTGGAAAATTGATTTTAAAGGTGCTCAGGTTTGTGCTTCGGCGACGCCTGCCAAGGCAGATTTTTTCTTGTCTGATTTGTCTGGTAGTAGTAATCAGCGACATTTGCAGAATGGTAGTACGGCGTGGTTCCACATACCTGACGCGCTAAAAAACGAGTTGGAACAATCAATATTTGGATTAAGCAATGCTGATGCAACTACAGAAAATGGGAAGCATTCTGTTCTTGCCGGCAAGGTGCTTGCAGAGTCTTTGGACGAATTGATTAATGCTGTTATTGGTAGTATTTGCCAGCTTGAAGTTTTACCAGAGACGGCAATTTTCCCTCCCCCGGCACACTTGTTCAGGCCTGGTTCCGGCGCGCTTGTTTGTGAACTCAGTGTTGGTCATCATACCTTGCGTATCTTATTACCCGCTGCGGCAATCTCGCATTGGAGAAAATCGCAGCCAGCAAGCCCCAAACCGGGATTAATGTCATTGAAGGCGGCACTAAAAAATACCCCGGTTAGTCTGCATGTTGAAGTCAGTGATGCAGAGCTGACATTGGGGTATCTCGCTACACTGGCAATCGGCGATGTTTTGAAGTTGCCCAATAAGCTGGATCACACTTTAAAAGTCTTGACTGACGATAATGTTGCTGTATGCAATGCACACCTCGGAAGTTCTTCTGGCGCACTCGCGATAGAACTTGTAAAGTCCAATTAAATCTTGCTGAAATTTACGCTATAACAAATGCCGCGTTCAGCAATGTAAGAGTAATTAGGAAATAAAATGAATTCATCCACACATGCCATCGAGCTATCTGAATTAAGTACACATGAGCCTGGTCAATCCTTATTGAATGGCAATCTGGGCGTGGTGCAGGGCGTGAAGGTCAAGCTCTCGATCAGAGTCGGCGAAACAGAAGTCAGTATTGGTGATCTGATGAATATGCGTGAAAATCATATTCTGAAATTGAATACGTCCGTGGATACGCCTGTTGATGTCCTACTGGAGGGTAATGTTGTTGCCCGAGGGATTTTAGTCGCCGTGGATGATAATTTTGGCGTGCAAATCTCTGAGTTACCACAAGTGGAAAAAAAATGATGTTTCACAAGCAGCTACACCGCTGGTGTTTGAAGTTTTGCCTGGGATCTTTGTTTTTTTTAAGTGCTGGTGAAATTTTTGCTCAGGCATCAGCTTCCATGCCTCATGCGCCCATCCCTTTCAAGCAAGACAGGCAAGGGAGTGAGTCCATGGCGTATCAAAGCATCGCAGCATTGCTACTTGCCTCTTGCGCCGCCTATGGCATTGTGCTTATGCTAAAGAGATACCGTGACAAACTTGGCGGTTCCGGCAAAAGCTCTTGCCGCGTCAAAACGGTGGAAGCAACGCGACTGGGCAAAACAAGCATGCTTTACGTCGTTGAATATAATGGTCAAGAATTGCTTATCGCAGAAAGTCCGCAAGGCGTGCAATTGATGATGAGCAGCCCTTTGTTGTTGAAAGAAGAAAGTGCGACAAAAGATGCATAATTTAGGGCGCACAGATTTTTTGAAAGTGTTTTTTCTACTGTTGGCTTGTTTCACAGCATCGCAATGCCTGGCCACCAATGGAGACGTGCTTTCCATGCCAGGGGTAGGCGTGCAGATTACGAATGATGTCGCACAAACGACTCAGGTATCAGCAGCCCTCAAAGTGTTGTTGGGTTTGACTTTATTGAGCCTGGCACCTGCTTTGCTGGTATCTGTCACATCATTCATCCGTATCATTGTCGTCCTTTCCATGCTACGGCACGCTATTGGGATGCCGGAAACGCCGCCAAATACAGTGCTTATCAGTCTGGCTTTATTCCTGACTTTGTTTACGATGTCACCAGTGCTGACACAGGTCAATCAAACTGCTTTTCAACCCTTCATGGATGGAAAAATGGCTGCAGGTCCCGCATTTGAGAATGGATTAAAACCCATACGAGAATTCATGGTACGCCAAACCAGGGAGCAGGATCTTCAGTTGATGGTAGAAATTGCCAAGAGTCCGGAACCAAAAACCATCGATGATATTTCAACCGTTCAATTAATACCGGCATTCATGTTATCTGAATTGCGCTCGGCTTTTCAGATAGGATTTGTGATCTTTCTTCCATTTGTACTGATCGACTTGATCGTCTCAACCATACTCATGTCACTGGGCATGATGATGGTGCCCCCCGTTTCTATTTCCCTGCCTTTGAAGATACTTATGTTTGTATTGATTGACGGCTGGAACATCGTGACACGTGCCTTACTAGGTACTTTCCAATAGTTTGCAAGTAACGTGCCAAAAACAGACGCATTGCTACCGGATGACCTGGCCCTGCAATCAGCTGAATTGAGTTTGTGGAAAAACTTGCGGCTTGGGGATGGGTCGGCACGTCAACAATTAATTGAAAACTATTTGCCATTTGCACGCATGCTGGCAGCCAAGCTGTTCGCAAAACGCATTGACAGCGATCTGGAGTTTGAAGAATACATGCAGTTTGCCAGTTTGGGGCTTATCCAAGCAGTAGATCATTTCGATCATACAAGGCTAATACAGTTTTCCACTTTCGCGGCACATCGCATTAAAGGATCGGTATTAAACGGCCTGGAGCACATGAGCGAAAAGCGCGAGCAGATCTCAATTCGCAGGCAACTCAGGGAAGAACGTAATCTTTCTATAAAAGCGGTTCTGTCAGAACCTGAAATCGATACCTTCCAGCAATTGGCAGAGATTGCCATCAGTTTTGCTTTTGGCTTCATCCTCGAAAACCCCGTTACCTATCATCATGAGGATGCCATTTCAGAGGATAGTGTTTATGCAGGCCTGGAGTTAAAACAATTACGTGAAAAAGTGAGATCCCTGGTTAACCGCCTGCCACACAAGGAAAGGATCATCATAAAATCTCATTACCTTAACCACCTACCTTTCAATACCATTGCAGATACTTTACAGTTGAGTAAAGGCAGGATTGCTCAATTGCATAAAAATGCACTGAGTTTGTTGCATCAGTCTCTTGGCGGATTTGTGTCTTCTGATGCGCTATTCTGATAGGGTAGGCAGCAATAACCCTCAAAACAAAGGACGACCAATGTCAGGGATTAATAGCGTAAGCCAAATAGTGACTCTGTTGCGTACGCAGATGGTAAAAAAAGTAAGACCCGCAAGCAAGCCTGCAGGTACCTTGAAAAGTCCGACAATAAAAAAGGACGGCAAGCAAAAAAAACTTGAGGCGCCAGGAAGAATTGAAGAATTAATCTCCTTGAGAGTCAAGGCAATTAATCCTGATGATCCCAAAAAAGGGAAAAAAGCTTTCAGAATTTTTTTGGAATCTGTGTTGTTAAGTGAGCTGGGAGAAAACTTGGTCAACGATCCGGGATTTTATCAAATGGTCAGTGATATCCAAGATGCGATGGAAGCAGACCCGCAAATTTTGGAAGTGATAAATAAGGCCGTTGCTGATCTGCTGGAGGGGAGAGCAGATACAGAAACATTATCGAAGTAAATTTATGTTTGGAAAATTGCTTATCTTCGCGAAGACAACAGTGTTAAACGCAAATTTTCTAACTGAGTTTCAAGTCTTGCATCAAGATCACCTACCGGGGTTTCAATAATACAGCCACCAAGTTCTATGTCAGTATCTACCTTCCAGCTCACCTGCTCCAAAAATTGATTTGGCTGCTGCGTTTCGAAAACACCACCGCTCTCAAGAATTTTGAAATCAGAAGGGTGAACCCTCACAATGATTTTTTCCTTGGCACTTACTCTTTGAGCAACTTGCCGTACCAAACCTTGCACTCCTTCCAAAGTCACGACAGTATTACCAAGGATTTTGCATATCGATTCGAATGCTATGGCTACTGCCAGATCTTCGATCCCTTTAATCCCAGTTTCAATTGCTATTGGCAACTTGTCAGCAATTGATTTGATACGATTAAATTCAGCAACAAATTCGGCTTTTGCTGCCTCCAGACCTGCCTGATGTCCTTCGCGCATTCCACGTTGACGCCCAAGTTCACGAGCCGCCTCAGCTTCATCTTTGATCTGTGCAAGTATCGAAAGACGCGCCTGCTCAACAAGATCGGCTACGTTATTCGCTGGGTTGGCATTGGTTGACGACTCTGGCTCAGATGAGGGGCTAACCACCTTAGCAGCAGGCAGCATATCACTAATAGCAGTTGCTTTGACCTTGGACGCTCGCGTCGCTAATGTACGCTTATGGCCAGACAGAGTTGCGGAACGAATTATTGATGCCATGGTATTGCCTATTAAATTCTACACTCAAATAATACGCTTGCTGTGCAATTGGCGCAAATTTCAAAACTCATTACGGCCAAGTCGATGAGTCAGCGTTGTGTAGAAAGTGTAAATTTTACAATCCCCATTTAATAGTAATCTAACAATTCATTCTCCGGCGGGTGCCGAGTCAATAAGTCTTTACGGAATCTCTGATTAAGTATACGAACCCCGATTCAGAATCGTTAATATAAGCATCTTCCTCAAGGAATTTGGTATGGCTTGTTCTATGAGCCGCAAAGGAAATTGTTGGGATAATGCGCCCACCGAGAGCTACAATTTCGAATTACTAAGAGGCTGTAACGAAATTAACCTGGCGTTGTTGCGCCTCCTTGTCGTACCGAAGTACTGCCTGCGTCGGCGACGCCTAGCCATCTTAATTTCGCAGCAGCCTCTAAAAAAATGACGGTGTTGCCGTTCAGGTCGGGTACCTCAGGCACGAAATTGTTTTAAAAGTACTTCGGTTAAACGAGAAACGGAATTCCCACCGTCCCGATGTCATTTGACATAATTCCTTCAAGCCTAATATATTCACCTGATTGCTCGATGCACAATTTCACACCAGCTAGGCCAGCATTTTGGAAGTTTGCGTTGATACGCAATATCACCTCAGGATATTTTCGTTGGTTTCGATACTTATGCATGACTGTATCTAGAAGATCCGTTACCTTCAATCTTCTTCTGAGTCTGATTTCTGGCTGAATTATCTTGGATTTCACTAGATGTGATAAGCACTCATTAATGTCTGTGACGGACACACTGTTGTCTGGTCGTTTTCGCTGTGCGCCACGCCAGATTGCGAGCAAAATTCCATGTAGCAATATGGTCTGCTGGTTTGCGTAACTGTAAAAGGCTGCATCTTTCCCAAAATCGGAACTATAGCCCAACGTTCGTCCATCGATACGCAAGACAGGTTTGAATTCGTCGTCATGCTTTTCAGCTCCAAAAATAACCTTATTCTTATCAAGATAGAGATTGAAGGGGAGGTCATTTCCAACAATAACCTGCCCATGCGTAACGAATGAATTCTCCCCGTTTCCTATTCGTGCTCGTTTAATTTTCTCCACCAAGATAGGGTGAATTAGATAGTATGGATTTTGGGGTAATTGCGTCCGCCTCTCGTCGGACGAGAAACGTCCTGGCAGGTTGAAGTCTTGAAAGAGATTGTTGTTCTCATATCGAGTAACACCAATCAAGCCAAGTGCGTAGAGATAGCAGAATGGATGATCGATTCTGCCATCAGATTCACGCTTTACTGCATCGGCGATTGTTTTTACTTCTTCAGCGCTCAACACATTGCAATGAATTTTAGGTAAAACAAATCTGGCAAGCTCTTCATCCCATCGCTCGCCCATGAATCGCAGGTAGTCTCTAAGGATAATTCCAGTAGCATCATTGACTACTTTGGCAGCTTTACCCAAGTCTTTGCGTACATCAGACCCTAGGTCATGCAGACGCGAACCAATTAACATCAGTTCCCGTGGTTCTTCCATTGTGTGGCGCAGGATTGCAGAAAAAATTCCCTCATCAATATTTGACGCGTGGTGTACGTATTTTGTTGCCCCAAAGAATTTATAAATTTCGTCTCCCTCTCGCGAAACCCATGAGCTTGGCTCACACGCATTGATATTAGCGCGAAAAATTTTTTCTAGCTCTGTTTTTGCGTACTTAACTTGCTTAGCAACGCGCTCAAGCTGTTGCTCCCCCTTTGGTTGAGCTCCGTCCGATGAGCACTCCACTTCCCATGCTTCCGTACGCATACTTGCAATCAGTCGTACGACACCACCGGAATTAATGGAGAGATCTAAGGAGGCTGAAAATAGGCTAGTCTGGGCATATACCCACGCTTGCTTGGCAAGCAATCGCCGTGTAGCACTTTCTGACTCATCTGGGCTAGCATGGGTTTTTGCCGTCGCTAACAAAGAGGAATCCCCTCGATATCCTTGAAAAATCTCATCGACGCCATCCACAAAGATGAAAATTGGCTTCGTCTCGACGGGCTTCGGCAATGCCGCCAGCACGGGAAGGACATGAGCGTTAAATGCATCACGCAATGAATTCTTGTTAGCCCTCCTCTCTTCAATCAGATTCTTCAAAATGTCGATTAGCTCGACGTCAGGCGGTTTCGACATGACGTCATGATCCACACCATATTTGCCCCCTAACAAAAATTCCCCAAGGGGCTGTGGTAACAATGCGTGGACCTCGCGGGACTCGCCAAAATTACCTTCCCGGCGAGTTTCAAAGTGGGACGATGCGCGGCGATCGCTTTCTAAAGCTGCAACAACATAGGCACCGAAAATGAGTCTCCATAGTGCAGTCCAAATATCTTTCTGCGCATACAGCTGAATAAGGTCCCAGTCGTTCATCTCGACCTGTTCCGAATTTGGCAACGACATGAAGATAAACGGTTTCTTGGATGGCCATTTACAGGGAATACACATTACAGAGCGCTCTGCCTCAAGATCCTTCAAGAGGATTCGCTTTGCAAGCATGACTGATGTTTTTCCAGTGCCTTTCGGACCGTGAATAATACTCACTGGACATTCCAGTTTGCGTGGATCAAGAAAGTCTGACAAGCCTGCGGGTGGCACCATGATGAGTCCTGGATCATGTTTGGCCATTTCGAAGGATGGATCTGTAGTCCAAGGGGTTGGCCTGCCGATAATAAGCGTAGTCATTTACCTCTTTTCCTCTCAGTAGTTTGATAGTTTTTGTCACCATCAAGGATTCATACCGTAGCAAAACGTAGCAAAACAGACTTCAAACGGCAAATGAGAAACGTTGATGGCGGACTAACTACTTTACGAATCTATAGGTGTCGCCACTGTTGGCGCGTTCATCTAGGGAGCCGAAAATGAGTAATAGTCAAGTCTTTATAGCAACCAATACTATCACGATTAATAGGGAAGAAATCACTCCATCGCTCCTTCATGCTGCCGTGGCCGCTATTGATGCAGGTGATGCGCTGGCAGTCGTGGTAAAAAATTTCTACCCAAGTAGCTGCTGCCAATTGGCCGCAGCTCTGATCGAAGCTTCTTCCAATATGGAGGGCTATGCAGTTGAGCCCTCGTTCTTGAAGTCAGGTGAAACTATCTTCGATACTCAAGGTGACTCTGCACTGGTGGCACGTTACTTAGCGCTTGCACCCAGTCAACGCGCTGCCTTGCAAAATAAAATGTTGCCGTTGGTCGCTCCGGACAAGCTCTTGCAGATGTTCTGGCAAGATCTCTGGCCGCATAGTGCATGTCTGGAAGAATTTAATAACGGTCAATTTGCAAATTTCGGTGTGGCCCGCCAGATCCGCCGCGGTGGCGCAGTGGAGCCACACTGCGACCGTACCGATGCTGATTTGCCGGGTAATGCGGCCGCTATCTCCCACCGTATGCGTTGCCCAGGCAATGTTTATTTGCGTGTTCCTGGTAACGATGGCGGCGGTGTTCTGCAGCTCTGGGATATGCGTCCAGATGCTGAGAGCTATAAGTCGCTGCGCGATTCAAACTCTCCATATGCATTGGACCGCAAAAAACTTGGACCGCCGGCAGTATGTATCCAACCAGAGATTGGCACTTATGTCTTTTTCTCTGGTGCAGTACCTCATGCGGTTACCCCCGTTTCCTCGGGGGATCGGATAGCCGTGAGCGGTTTCGTTGCCTTCACGTCGTTCGACGCTACGGCAAGACTGTATAGCTAATTTGATCAATCAAGGAGAATCCAAATGACTACTTTGCTCTATTTTAGTGAACCGGGACGCCTGACCTATGACGGGAGGGTGACGGCGAAAGGTGTCGATGCAGTTGGCCCTTGGATAGCGACGGCTGCGACGATTTTCTACCCAAAAGGTGGTGGCCAACCAGCCGATAATGGAAGCATTGGCGACATCAACGTGATTGACGTAAAGCAAGACCGCGAATGCGGTTTCGTTAAACACTACCTTGCACATATGCTTTCGATCGACATAGGCGATATGGTGGACATGAGGGTCTGTGCTACTAGCAGAACATTGCATTCGCGTTGGCATAGCGCGGGCCATTTGATTGCAGCGATTATAGAGAGAGAATATTCAGATCTCAAAGCTACAGGGGCACACCAATATCCTGGTGAGGGTCGCGTTGAATTCTCAACCAATGCAGACGCGGCAATCGCCGCTTCCTCAGTTGTTAATGCTTCTTTGGAGGCAGCAATTCTGGCTAGCCTAGCGATCCGGATACACAGGCATCCAGACGGATCGCGTTATGTCCAGATAGATGGGCATGTTCCAGTCGGATGCGGTGGTACCCACGTGACTAACACAAGTGAGTTGACTGGCCTTACCGTGACGAAAATTGGCCAAAAGGGATCTACACTGCGTGTTAGCTACACAATGACCTAAAGAACCTCTGATTAAGTCCGACTCACCATTCATAAGTCATTAATTTTTTCGAATTAATTTTACGACTTTGGACTTAATCAGAGATGCCCAAATCAAATTGCCCGGCCAAATAGCTCGCTTTCGGCATGGGTCGGCAACAAAGGTCTTATGGCGTCAGTTGACGCAAGTAGGTAAGCCAAATGCGCAGATTAAAAGTCGCACATTCGCATGCATCCAAATACCTTCTTAAAAAAATTGATCAAATTTGATCAAAGGACTATAATTTATTCGTAGCCCAACGTGATCCCACTCCCGCCCCTGAAAAACGGGACCTAAGCCGGTGATGCCATATTGGTAATAGAGTCCAAAAGCCACCACTTGGTGGCTTTTGACTTTCTGGAAAGAGATTTTTAACGGCAATTCAAATTGGAGCTAAATTCCTCACAGAAGTACGACTCAATTCAATTTACCACATTTGGCTCAACTGCCGACACCCGGCACCGTTCGAATCTTCTTACTCTATCGAAATCCCAGAAACAAATAGTGCCTCCGGATATTTCATATATAACGCGTGGCTCAGGCATCTTACCTGGCACGATACAATAGCCCCCTACGCACAAGTTCCCACTTTCGACGTAACCATCTTGCCATTCAACACCAAAACGCAGATGTCGCTTGAGCCAAATATTGGCGCGTTCAGCGGCCTCCGGGGTTGGCTTGACTGTGTGATCAATGCTTTGTTTCAGATCGGCTCTGGCGTTCATGTCGCAAGAAATAGGGGGCATTAGCTTCAGGAATGCAGCATTCGTGCGAAGTTTTGGCTCCAACTCCTTTCTCTCCCCCAATCGGTCGATGTGATCAGTCAGCTCGTCTCCAAGATCCCAGGCCAGCCAGAGTAAGAGCACCCGTAACTGAACACCTTCTTCCGTTCCGCCATCCGAGGCCAATTCAATAGAGTCGAACAAACGCATATCTCCTCCAAGCAGGTGAATCAAGGATTCATCGAAGAGCCTTCGCCGATCTCCCTCAGCCACCAGTAGGCAACCTGTTTTCTTCCAACGGGGTGATTTATCCAGATAACGCAATTCACGAACAAGTGCCAGCACGGCAATGAGCTGAAACACCACGGAGCTTCGCCGTTCCGTATCCTTTTTCGCGTGCTTGAGCTGGGCTAACATCGCATTGGTCAATGATTTTGCCCGGCTAGCTACTGCCTGGGCAATTTTCGAGTCATCCAAGCTGGTGGCAGGCAACATAGATACCGGCGGGTTTTCCACATCTTCATCTTCTTGTCCAACGCGTTCTTCTTCGGTGCGCCCAGAAGAATCTGTTTCACTGGTACTGAGCTCTAGTCCTTCTCTGATGCGTCTCAGCAATACATCCAGCAGGTATGCTAGGTCGCCTGATTTAAGAAGTCTGATTTTCTTTTTTTCTTTTGGAAGATCAGAAACACTGATCGCTAAGGTGTCGGGCACGATCTCATCCGCTTGTTTGCTTTCTTTTTCTCTATGGCTGCGCATGGCTGCTGTTACTTCACGATGTGTGTCATCACTGAAAATCACACGCTGGACGGACGCAATCACTTTTGAGATGTCACCTTCAGTTGATCCCAGTCCGTTTAGCGCGCTGCGTATCTGGTATTGCCTGGTAGATTGCGCCCGGGCAGAAATCACGGAAGGATGATGGACCATTACCCTGGCGACTAAACTGGTTCCTGAGTAGAGAGAACAAGCTCGAACTAGAGTCAGTTCGTCCTTCACCGATAGCCTTAATACACCATCGCTCGAAACAGGAGAGTAGACTTCTGAGATTTCCTCCATATCGGCACCCAGCAACACCACGTGGTCGAAAGACATCAGATCAGCACGGAGGGTTATATCGAGATTGCCTGATTCATGATTGGCAATGCCAATCAGCAAAGGGACAGGGTCAACCTCATTAGATGCTCTTTCAATTGCAGTCCTGGTTTTGACATTTTTCAGTACTTCTTCGCCTACCGAATCGAGATCAAATAGGCCGCATATTCCCACTTCGGTGGCAGTATCGATTGCCGATTGTCCAATTCTAAGGAGGACTGCTTCGACATTACCGTTGGACGCCTGGCTTATCCACGCCGGGCGACTAGGGTTGGCGCTACCACTGACAAAGGCACTGTCTTGGCCTGCTTCAAAGTAGATAGCTTTTGCGTGCAAATAGTTCTTGTTGTCCGTCCATAAGTGGCGCGCATCGACGTAGCGAGCTACTCCTGGCGACGGGGAACCAGGCATCTGCACAGACTCAGGATCGATCCCGACCACGATCTCAGCCATGGGCCACCGTTTCTTTAGTTCAGCGATCAGCGCTAATTCAGTATCAAAGAAAGCCCCGATAACTCCAATTCTTTGAACATTCGATGTAACACGCTCAGCGAGCTGATCTATCAACGAGGTTCCGGAAGGGGAGTGCGCCAAAGCGAAAACATTACCAGCAGGGACAGCATTCACAATGAAAGGATTTACGAACTCACCCAGCGCCAATGCTGCATCAAGTAGCGGTTCAGCGGACTTTCCTCTCTGCATCTCTATCCATTGCCTCGCCATTCGCCATGCAGCCGCCAAAATAGCTGCACCATCACCGTCTTTGGTACTGCCAATCTCAATCCAATTGCTGATTTCCCGGTTGTAGCCGAATCCAGACAAGGTCAAATTATGGCTACCGATCAACACAGCCGCTTTCTTTTGACCGACAAGTATGCAAATCTTGGGGTGAAACGCCCCAGGCGCTGCAATTGGCAACAAGGTATATGCGTGACCAGCATGCCGAGGACGTGTTGCCTCGCTGGCCCACGAGATAGCGCACTGCGATTGATCCATCAGCACGACATTGTGCCTGCACCCGGCTGCCACTAGCTTACGGAGGACAATTTCTTCATAAAAGGGAAGGGTGGCGTTGAAGGTAGTGATCAAGGACGCTTCATAACCACCACGCTTGATGACGTCCAGAATTGAAATTGGGTCAGACACAGGCTATTTCCATTAATTGTTGGCCAGCACTAGTCAAGATTGTCGTTCTGGATGGCGATGAGGCATCGCGGGTTAAGGCTCCTATGTCTCGAAGTATTTGCACAGCCTGGCGGAAACGGGGAGTTGTCATCGCCGGTCCGGGGATATCGTCACCAACGACCTCCAACCCTCGTTCCGAAGGCCGCATGCGGAAAGTAGAGCGCCCAGTCTGGTGAAGCTTGCGCAGTGCCACCTTCAGATGGGTATTCAGGCACCAAGCAACGAGATCCTCTACGACCTCAGCGATGGTCATCCTTCGCCAAATTTCTACCCGTGACCGGAAGCTAATCAGATTGATTGGGTAATTGGCCAACATTTCAGATGACATCCCGATGCCGTGGTAGGGTGATTCTGAATTGTTGTCCCTGCAGGCAAGTAGCGCGAGCAAGGTCAGCGACAATTGAAGCAACGTCGCCGTGTCGTCGCCACGCCTCCAGCTTTCCATCATTCTCTGGGCTACTTGAAATTCATGGGACTTGTTTTCCCAAAATTCGATCGCCGGCGCATTCTCGGATAAATGCGCCACCAGGCGATCAAAAGAACCAAAACCAAGGGATTGCTCGACCATTGAAACGGCTTCTCCCTGGGATAGAGCTAGGGCGAAGCTTTCCACCGAACTGTAGGTGATTTTGTCATCGAAGGTCTGAGGTGAAATTACACGTAAAGCCGTACCAAGGACAGTCTGGAATGCAATGGAGAGAAGATCATTGCGCTCGTAAATGGCCCAACAAGCAAGCGTTGCTTTCATGGAGTCGGGTACCTGCCAGATCTGTTCTGAAGGAAGGCCTCCAGAATAGATACATGCTCTAAAGATAGTTTCGTTTAAATCGTGAGCGTCAGGAAGGGACGACGCGAGGTTCAGGATCAAACCGAGGGAGAGTCTTCTTTGAGTCCCCTCCATATCAAATGCGTTGTCTCTATCAAAATAGAGATTAGTCAACGTCTGGCACTCGTCATTGCTTTCCACCAGGCCGCATGGACAAAATGCACTCAAGGCATCCAGATCATCTAGACTGACATTGTCCGCTTCGACGATTTTCCAAAAGAGGTCAGCTGGTACCGCCGCATCCAGTTTCTGCGCCAACGGCTGACCAAATTCAGTGGTGTACTTAATCCATGGCTTTGCAGATGCGTCCAATAACTTCAATTCTGCCAGGGTGCCGGCATAATACTGTGCCAACCCACCCATGGGATTTTTAAAATAGCGAGAACCGGATGTTTCCGACGCATACTCAGAAAGCTGGAGCGGCGAGTCTGATGTCAAATTATCGAGTGCCTTTAGTAGCTGCACTCGGCCAACCATGGCTGTGCCGTGTCGCTCATTGTCCTGATCAGTGATCCTGGCATGCCGCTCGGAAATCAACGTAAAGAGACAGTCAGCTCGTCGGAAGTATTCAATAAACCGCTTGTAATCGTCTAGCGGATATCTCCGATCAAATGACCAGACCAACCAGGGATAGAATGAGTAATAGCGCGCGCGGTCCGTTACGTTGGTGATTCCTGGAAGTAACTGTCCATAAATCAAAACACAGGGAGCCTGCGTACCCAGATGGTCAAGACCACCTATCGATTGCGGCGGCGAAAGCCAGGAAGTCGTTAGCTTCATTTAGGTACTTTCGGTAAACATATATTATTAATATACCAAGACATGTTCTTACGGTAGAGCTGGTAGTCGCGCGCCCAGCTGGTCCAAGGTCATTTCTTCAGAAACAGTAAAGCGGGACTTATTCAGCGCCAGCACTATAACCTCACGAGGCGCACCGGTAACAGTAGTCGTCAGCCACTTTACATATGATTGAAATTCCATCAAGGGCAGGCAATGGGAGGGGGGATGCCCGAAAAATTCTTTTGCAAAGTCTTCTATCGCCAAAGGCGCAGCGCCACAATCGATGTCTACGCACGTGTCTGGGCAAGTTAAACAACATACGCGATTTCGGTACTCTTGAGACATTAGCCGACCACTTTGGGAATCGCGCCAAGCTATTCGATGGCATTTTGCGTGGAAGGCGGCCATCTCAGGGCTTTCAGCAAGGCCCTTACAGAGTAATTTAACGCGCCGAATTTTCGCGTTCTCGTTACGAATTTCAGCTTCGCTCCATTTCATTTCAACAATTGCAAAGTTATTGTAAGTAACCCATAAGTCGTCCCCGAGTAAGTGTCTATCCTGTGGGCCCAAAGGAAACTCGTCAAAGTGACGGCAGGACTGTTCGGCTTCACTTTGAAGTACTCTCTTAAAAATAGAGATCACACCAGATTCATTTTTCCCCATAGGTCCTCTAAGATTATGCGCAGACAATATTCCCAAGTGAAAAGCGCGGGTTTGGAACTATCGCTGCTTAGTCGATAATTTCGCATCTAGACTATAGCGCAACTGAAAGGGGATATGCGGCTATGGCTCATTTATGTACCCCCATATATTATTTAAATCAGAGCACTATAGAAGATTGGTTTGACGCAGATGGCCCCTCAACTGGGGTCGGTGCTGAATACTATTTTGCCCATATTGATGGACGGACAGCCTATGTATGTGTTGATCAGGGGGAAGTAATAACCGTAGAGGTCTATGACCCGAATGATCAATGAAGAGCCCACTTAATTCCGGTTCTTCAACAGTTTATGAGTTGCTAAACCTTCCTTCGGGAAGGTTTTTTTTCGTCCGGCGATTAATGGGAGGAGGGCCGGTAACGGGTTACCCACTTTTCCGAGGACTGCCCGCCAGTGTTTGTGATAAGCTTGAAAAAGAGTCTCCAATAGATTCACTCTGAATAAAACCCCTATCAATCCTATTCAGAGGTACACATGCCACAAGCGACCACACTCAAGCCAGGTCAAATTCGTCACCTTTTACGCGTTACTGAAGCCACGTCAAGACACCCAGAGCGTGATTGCCTTATTCTCTTGCTAGGCTGACCTGTGGCATGCGGGTATCAGAAATAGCCCAAATCGAAATTCAGGACATCATGTTTTCATCAGGCGTTCTTCGGTCTGAAGTCAGTTTGCATCTATTACAAAGGGATGTCGCCAACGGTGCATCTACGTCACGCATCAAAAAACAATTGACGCTCTTGAGCGATACTTAGGGCTGCGCATCGAACGCGGCCTTGGCACGGAGCTAAACAATGAGAAATACCGTGGTCTATCACCCCAAACTACTTTGATACTGACACACAAAGGCAGTAAGTTTTACCTGAACACCAAGAGGCGAACAAACTACGCTGGCGAGCAAGCCGATTACCTGGCCTGCGACAGCCTTCAATCCCATGTGACAAAGGTCTACCGTGACGCAGGCATCAAACATGGTTCCAGCCACAGCGGGAGGCGTAGCTTTGCCAGTAACCTTCTAAAGCAAGGAGCAAGCTTAGAAACGGTACAACAGCTTTTAGGACACGCGGATTTTGATCACGTCTTGCCATATCTTGAGATTGAAAACTCAAAATTAAGGCAAATGTTTTCAGAAGTTTTGTAATCATTTAGTATCCCCAATAGGGATAATTTAGTTTATTATTGGACAACATGAAACAACAAGAATTTCTTCGTGAAGCAATGAGTCAATTGAACATGGATAGAGCATCGTTTGCCCAGCGGCTTGGATGCGCGAAACGTGCTTTAGATAAATGGCTTTTGCCTCACGACTCAAATGATTTTCGTGAAATGGGGGAGCCAATTTGGAACCTGATTCGTGAAATTATTGCGCATGAAAATCTTAAGCAAGAACATGAAAAGTTAGAGAAGAAAGTGGCAAAAATATCTTAATAAATCCCTCAAAGGGGATATATTATTAATCATGTTTGATTCTGGATAACACGATGGCTAAACTCCACCCGATATCAGGTACCGACATTGAAACGCGTATAGCGGATGTGATTTTTGTTCACGGTCTTGGAGGTGACGCCTTTAAAACCTGGCGTCACGGTGAAGATCAGAGCACATCATGGCCGCATTGGGTGGGAGACGAGTTCAAAAATGTCGGTGTATGGTCACTGGAATACGCGGCAAGCCCATCCAGATGGCTTCGTATTCCTAAGATTTTTTCCAATGTGAGATCGGATGCGGGGCACAGTATGGCGCTTCCCACGCGTTCCAGGCAGGTACTTAATCTGCTGTGCCAGCGGTGCATTGGTCTGAGACCCATCATTTTTGTGTGCCACAGCCTCGGAGGCTTGCTGGTCAAGCAAATTTTGCGTGATTCTAGCGACAGCGTACAAGCAATAGATAACAAGATAATCTCCGCTACCAAAGGCGTGCTATTTCTTGCTACACCGCACGCTGGCGCTACCTTAGCGTCCTTGTTAAGCCATTTTTCAACTGTACTGGGCACGACCGTCTCCATCGGTGAGCTAAAGGAACATGATGCGCATTTGGGCAATCTATACAATTGGTACCGCAATCACGCGCCAAAGCACGAAATGGAAACTTTCACATACTTTGAAACACGTGATATCAAAGGGATGAGGATTGTCAATTCCACGTCGGCGCATCCGGGTGTTGGCACTGATCCAGTTGCAACAGATGACGATCATGTATCGATTGCCAAACCATCAGACCGGAGTGCCGCCGTTTGTGAAACGTTACGCGAATTTCTCTCTGGCTTAGGTGCCCCAGCAATAATAAATGAATCCAAAGACTCGAACACTTACATATCGTTCGATCTTGGGAAAACAGCATTATCAGAGTGCCGGTTTGAACCAGCACGAGCTCACTTTACCGAGGCCCTGCGACAATATAAGCGGATTAGCGATATTCCGCACGAGGCCGAAGTGCTTGACTGCCTTGGTATCGTAGAGCACGCAGTGGGACGATTTGAACCGGCACGAGCGCACTTCACAGAGGCGCTGCGACTATACAAGCAGATCGGCAATGATCTGGGTGAGGCGACAGCAGTTCTGGGTTTGGGTTCTGTAGAGCATGCAGTGGGCCGTTTTGAACCAGCGCGATTACACTTTACTGAGGCGCTACGACTCTATAAGCAGATCGGCGATACCCAGGGCGAGGCAAGAGCTATTAATAGTCTGGGCCTTGTAGAACACGTGGTGGGCCGATTTGAACGGGCACGAGCGCACTTTACTGAAGCGCTGCAACTGTACAAGCAGATCGGCGATATTCTGGGTGAGGCTAATTCGCATAGTGGATTGGGTAGAGTTGAAAGCTCGCTAGGCCGTTTTGAACCAGCGCGGGCGCACCTCGCTGAGGTGCTGCGGCTGTACAAGCAGATCGGCAACCTTTTGGGAGAGGCCAATGCGCTTGATGGCCTGGGCAATATAGAAGACGCGCTTGGTCGCTATGATCAGGCAAGGACGGCCTATAATGAGGCGCTACGACTGCACAAACAAATAGGCAATATTTTGGGAGAGGCTAATGCCCTTAGTGGTCTGGGTGAGGTAGAGCGCTCGCTTGACCGTTATGAGCAGGCCTGGAAGTACTTTACTGAGGCTCTATTACTGCACAAACAGATAAGCAATGTATTGGGGGAAGCCAATGTACTTAATGACATCGGTCATGTTGAAAGCGCACTGGGTCGTAACGAATCGGCGCGCAAGTACCATACCGAGGCATTGCGGCTTCACAAGCAGATTGGAAATGCTTTGGGGAAGCCAATGCACTTCAGGGGCTGGGAGGGGTAGAGCGCGAACTGGGTCGTTTCGAACCAGCGCGAACACACTTTGCCGAAGCCTGGCGACTTCACAAGCAGATTAGCAATACTTTGGGGGAAGCCAATGCACTGAATGGACTAGGCGGGGTAGAAAGCGCACTTGGCCGTTTTGAACCGGCGCGGGCGCACTATATAGAAGCGCGCCAACTACACAAGCAGACGGGTGATGTCTTGGGGGAAGCAAATGCGCTCAAGGGGCTGGGTGGGGTTGAACTCATAATGGCCTGTTATGAACCGGCGCTAAAGTATTTTACTGAGGCGTTGAGATTGTACAAGCAGAATGCCAATATTTTGGGAGAGGCAAATGTGCTTGACGAACTTGGTCGTGTTGAGAGAGCGCTTGGCCGTATCGAACAGGCATGGGCGAACTATACCGAGGCGCTTCGACTGCACCAACAGATCAGCAATGTTTTGGGAGAAGCAAATGCGCGCATAGGTCTGGGTGAGGTAGAACGCGCGCTGAGCCGCAACGAAACAGCGCGAGCGCACTTTACTGAGGCGCTTCGGCTCTACAAGCAAATCGGCAATATTCAGGGTACGGCCAATGCGTATAGTAGCCTAGGCGGAATGGAGCGGGAAATGGGGCGCTTTGAACAGGCACGGGCACAACTTATCGAAGCCCAGCTAATGTATAAGCGAATCGGCGATATACTAGGAGAGGCTAATGCGCATAATGGACTTGGTCGTATTGAAATCTCGCTTGGCCGTTTTGAACCAGCACGGATGCACTTTGCAGAGGCTCTGCGACTGCAAAAGCAGATCGGTAATGTATTAGGAGAGGCTAATGCACTTAGAGGTCTGGGTGAGGTAGAACGGACACTGGGCCGTAACGAACCGGCACGGACGCACTTTATTGAGGCGATGCGGCTACACAAACAGATCGGCAATGTTTTGGGAGAGGCCAATGCACTTAGTGGCCTAAGTTTTGTAGAACGAGCACTTGGTCGCATTGAACTGGCACTAGCTTTCCTTACTGAGGCACTGCTACTGCACAAGCAGATCGGCGATATTCTAGGTCAGGCCAACGCGCTTGATGGCCTAGGACATATGGAACACGTGTTAGGTCGTTATGAAACGGCGCACAGCAACTTTACAGAGGCTAGGCGGTTGCATAAACAGATTGGCAATGTTCTGGGTGAAGGAACTGCGCATGCTGGCTTGGGTGGAGTAGAGCGCTCACTGGGTCATGAGGACAAAGCTCGGACCCACTTTACGGAGGCACTTCGACTTAGCAAGCAGATTGGCAATGTGCTGGGTGAGGCCAACGCGATTAGTGGCCTTGGACATATTGAACATGGCCTGAGACGCCAGGACCAAGCTCTGATGCACTTTACAGAGGCGCTCCGACTACATAAACAAATTGGCAATGTGCTGGGTGAGGCCAATGCGCTTCTATGTCTGGGGTACGTAGAACAAGCGCTTGGACGCTTTGAACCCGCAGAAACTCATCTAACGGAAGCGATGCTATTGTACAAGCAGATCGGCAACGTTCTTGCTGAAGCTAACACGCTCTTTGCTCTAGGTGAGTTATCTAGGTGTACGTTATCAGAAAATACAGCACGAGTACAATTTCGTGACGCAGCAGTTCTTTTTGGTATTGCAGGTCAAATTGAAAAGCAAGATTTAGCCAATCGTTTGGCTACAGAAGCATGGTCTACCATCTAAACAGGATAGGAAAACAGCACAAGGAAAAATCTTTTCTTCCCTAGCAGTACCAATCGCCAGCCACGAGCTGGCTTTGTCAATGAAAGGGGTAGGAGCGGTGCCTGTCCAACCAATTTGGAATCTTGTATGGAAAAAGAAGAAGCGCGTGCAGCGGTCGTGCGTCGGATCGAACAGATCAGCTTGGCCAAAGACCCCGATGCTGTACACACTGCGCAATTGCGTCTCATGGGTTACATGGAAGCCCTAGAAGATCAGGGACTGTTAAGTGAGAAAGAAGTATGGGCGTTCGACGAGCAAGCGAATATAGCGGGCGATAAGCGAAATGCTGAATGGCTCGCAAGCCATCGAGAGAATAAGTCGTCATAACCGGAAAACCGTCAGGATCACGATAATGCGGTCCGAGAATTCTTGCGAACTCAGAAGCCCCACTTTGTGGAGCATGCATAAAGTAGTAACTTCCAGTGGAAGCTTGGAAATAATAATAGCGGCATTATTTAAGGATGTCAGATGATAGTTTATGTTTTACTGAATTACTCTATGGGAACGGCTAATGATGTAGCCGTATGCGCCTCAAAGCCTATTGCGGATGGCATTATTGAAAAGCATGCGTCTGTCGGTCGAAATGAAGTTGTGCAACATGATGTCATAGGCGATATCGAGCAACCTGGCAGAGTGTTTACAGCATCTGTTTATGAACCAACGAACGACGTTCACAATTTTGTTGGCGTGCATGGAAACTTTGCCTTAGCTAAACGGATGGCAGGTGAGCGCGGTTTGGTGCTGGGCAGAGATGTTATTTTAGTCTAGGAAAAATTATGTCTCATAGCTACGAACAGAGTACCGAAGTTGTCATTCAAAAGTGAAAGTAATAGAACGCCCTATGGGAGTTCCCGGCGGCAAAGAGAAGGAGCAAGGGTACTGCCCGAAGTGTAACGCTCTCGTTGCAGAGTTCATGACAGACGGCTTCATTAACGTCGAGTTGGTACTGCCAGAAAAGTAGTCTTTCAACCAAAGGAAAAAGGAGGTTCACTTGGATACAATAGAATGTCCCAACTGCAAGCATGAGGGGTTGCCGCACCTATCTCACTACCGTCCATTTTTGCTTGGAAAACTGCGCTATTCCAAAACGCAGCACCTATGCAGAATCTGCGGCGACGTGATGTATGAGACTGGCGGAGAGATCACGGGTTTTGGGTGGATCTGCCTAATAGCGTTAGGGTATTTGCTTGGTGTATTTTTTCTTCAACGCACATTTCCCAGCTTCGGTCTGAGTCTGGACAACGTCATTAACCCTATTATCAATATTTTTATTTTTGGCTTTTTGTTTTTGATCTTGCGAAAATTCATTCGGTATTTCAGGAACAAATCTCGAATGCCACCTACAAAGCAATGAATACTCTCACGTCACTTGCCGCAATTTTTTACATGCACAACTCTGTTCTCCTTGCCACATGGGGAAAATTGAAGTCTTCGGCAGCTATGTGGTTTTTAAGCATGTTCTGCTTCGCAGTCAGATTTTTCCAAGTCGACATTTTTGACAAATTAAAGCTATGTGCTTTATGTTTGCTTGTCATTTTCTGTTACGCAGTTGCTCGCGCAATTGGAACCGCGAAAGTAGTTAATTCCTCAGACCCACTGGCAGTCTCGGATCGCATGCTTGCAACGATGGAAAAAAATATTGCAGAGCAAAAACTTATGCGCTCAAAACGCAATTAATTGCTCCAAATAATGCGGTTTCATAATGATTCAGCCATTTCCTAAGGAAATTCAATTGATTGAAAACAGTCAAGATAGAACATCGACCTACTCTGACATATCTCGAACAAATGCTAGATATCTAGCGGACTTAGTGGGTGGATTTAGGCGATTTGGCGAAAGAGTTGGCCTTGCTGAATCTCAGGTTAGCCAACTACTTGGCAAAAACCCCAGTCGCAACATTGGTGTAAAAGTAGCGCGAAGGATTGAGGAAGCCTTTGAGAAACCTCTTGGCTGGATTGACCAGCGTCATGGAGAAAGCGGATTGGCTGAACTTTCTGAAGTTGCTATGAACGAATTGCTGTCAACCGAACTTAGAATACTTAAAGACCAGGTGGCTAAAGTTTCCGCCTGTTTGCGCGCTACGGAAACGGCAAATGAAATTGACAAAAGAAACTTAATCAGTTTGGCCCTCTCCATTTTAGAAGAATAGTTGGGGGAGACAAATCGTGACAGAGAATATCTACGATCTCGCCTATTTTCAAGTACTCGCTGCTGCTAACGGCGGCACGTGCTTGGGGGGCGATTTTTCAGGTACACGCCCTACACTTAACTTTCGGTGCAGTTTAGGGCATGAATGGATTGCAACCGCGAAACATATTGTCTATAGGAAAAGCTGGTGTCCTCAATGCCGTGGACAGCATTACGACAAACATGATTTGAAAACATTTCAGTTGATAGCTGAAAAAAGGGGCGGGAGATGTTTATCGAGCGAATATGCAGGAATTCGAAAGCACTTACAGTTTATATGCGATCAAGGTCATGAATGGCGAGCCCAACCATGTAACATTTTGCACCGACAATCCTGGTGTCCAATTTGTGCAAATGGGCGAAATGAAACCTCTAAAAATTCGAGCGCACTCGAAAGGCTAAAACAAGTCCAGGATATCGCAATTGAAAGGGGCGGAAGATGTCTCTCAGTAGTGTATTTAGGTGACAAGGTGCATTTAGCTTTTGAATGTGCACTTGGTCATCAATGGAACGCAACGCCAAATACAATAAAACGCCCGCACTGGTGTCCCGTTTGCAAACTTAGAAAAAATTTGAGTAAATTTGAGGAAAGATAATGAGCAGAAATTCGAATGATGACCGCAGTAATAGCATGAATCCAAATAATGATGCCTATCATGCGAGTGAAGCGAATCGTAACAATCAAATTGGCGCCTATGACAATGATGACGTAGAGCTTTCTGATAGCGAAAAGCAACAACGTGCCGTATCCTCTGAAACACAAAGCAATGCTTATAATCGAGGAATTGCTGGAATATGTGATGCTCTGCTCAGTATTTCCCAGCAGACCCAAAATGAAAAAGCAGAAAACACAATTTCAAGTGATGGTCTTCTTGCTCGAACAACGTTGACTGAGTCATCTTGTGGTGAGGTATCCTGACTTTTTCGGACATCCCTGTTAGTTAAAATAAACGATCAGGAGAAATAATGAAACAGAAAAAGACATACCCACCAGAATTGCGTGAAGAAGCCTTAAAGCTTGTTTTGGCACAAGGGACGACGCTGGTAGAGCGGCATCACGCCTCTATCCTTATCTGGGATAGGATCTTATTATGGCTATGACAGTTGCAACAATGGCTTGGCACCAGGAACGGGATTGCCTTTGGAATCAGTCCCAAGCCGTTGAGACTGGAACGCCGCAAAGAATGCCCGCATTTCATTGCCAACCTGCACAAAAAGAGCTCCATCTGTGTAGATGCCGTTGTCTCGCCGATGGTCCGCACCATTGCCTTGATTCATATGGATGTCATGCACGCCTGGGCTTTCGCTTTCGGCAGCAAACAGGCTGCCAACCGCCCATACGGTCACGGCCTGCTTAGGGCGATAGGCTGTTCGGCTTTCCGTGTAGGTCGGTGTGACCACCTTGTACGTGGTTTGGTTTGCTACGTCCTCTTCGGTGGTCAACAGGTCTGCCAAAACGTCGTTCAGGTCGTTTGCTGGCCCATCCTGGCTTGGAGCCATGGGTGTCATGCGATGAACATTCAGCAGTGCAGGGTCACGAAAATAATCCAGACGAACGCCCTGCGGCGTCACGCCTTCAGGCAATGAGGTCAAGGACTGCACAATAGGGTGGTCAAAGTGATAGGTGGCGAGAAATAGCAGATCGCTGTGATCTTGCGACTGTGTATTCACGGCAACGCGGTACTCACGTCCCCCTACAACCATAATGACGTTGTAATGTGGGTCACCTTTATTACCGGGCTCAAATGGCACGCCCACGCGCAAGGCACCTTTGACTACTGAGTAATTGGGAATAGGCACGGATTTTCTCCTTTAGTTGACTTGAAGGACACGTTCAAAGACTCATGGCTTGCGCAAAGAACTTGCGCCGGTAGAAACGCCCCGAAGACTCATTGGGATCGAAGTAGGGAGACTGCCACGCATCGCTGTCTAGTAAATACTGTGGCCGCCAATCGACAGGTTTTCCTCCTTGCTCGGTATGAATCGCAACAGCCTCGCGAAAGGCGTAGTGCGAATGCAATCTCATAAATTCACCCAGGTAGATGTCCGCAACGCGTTTATCCCCGCGGATCACAAGCATGTTCTCGTCGTTGTCAGTGGTGCTCGCGTCACTAAAGTTAGCCGAACCCACGATGACAACAGGCTCATCCCCCAACGGGTCCACCAGCATGTATTTGGTATGAATCCACGGCACATTGACATGGTCAACTATCTGGTGCATCTCGGCCAACCAACGGTCAAACTCATTGGTCACGATGTTATTTCCAATGGCTAAGACTACATTCTTACGTGCTGCAATCGCATGAATGGCTGCCAAGTCGTTGCTTCGGGCCGGTTCACGGGTCTGCGCGGTCCGCTTGTCCATCAACGCAAATCGCAGCACATCATCATCGCGTCCATAGACATTTTGAAACGTCTTGTTCATTCCAAAAGCAAAAGTCGCAAACAGTCCGCTGGACGCGCCTCCCGCCAGTTCACCATACCAGTCGAGTGCATCCTGATTGTTACGGGGTGAGAAAATGCATGCCAAACTCTGAGGCCAATCGGCAACTGGGGCTGGCGTTTGCTCTACGTTGCTGGTTTTGTAGCCAGAAGTTCGGTCAGTTTTAGGGTCTGTGGATAGACGTTCCCAATAGGTAAGGAAGGCTTGGGCCAGTGCTTTGTCTTGCACCACGTGACCCAGATTGGAGTGTCCATAGATGCCATTTTGTGTCCAATTGGTGGAGCCAGTCCATACTACTTGAGCCGTTCCGTTGTAAGTCAGCACGACGAATTTGTTGTGCATGATCTTGCCGTGCGTGCGAGGGATGCATAATGCTTCGATACCGGCCGCTGTAATGGCTTTTTTGTTTTCGTCCATTGGATGATTCTCGCCAGGAATCGCGTCAAACAATGCGTGTACCTCGGCACCCTTTGAACTGGCCTGGGCTAAGGCATCCAGAGCGGGGCCATCCTGAAATTCATAAATAGCTGCATGTACCTTCCAGGCTGGGCTGTCTGCACGACTAATCAAAGTCAGCAATGCCTCGTGCAAACCGCGCGAAAGCCAGTCGTAGGCAGCTTGGCCAACTTCACTGGGACGACGATTCTGAAATCGTCTGGCGTACTCCTGCGTCGCAACGCTTCCACGGTTGAAAAATACTGAATGTGGCTCCCCCCACTCAATCTCAGTCACCACGGTAACTTCGGCGCCATCCCGCACTTCAAGGGCCTCAGGTGTTCCATAAGTTGGGTGAACTTCGTAGGCGTAGCTCTGGCCAGGCTTAACACTGTAGTCCGACCACTGAAATGATTGAAACGGATGCTGTTGCGACGAAAACATCTGACCTAATGCAGCATTCGGTTCAGTTGTCTCAAAAGTTTTCATGCCCCGCATCCAAACAACCTCGCCCGTCTTCAGATCACGACGCTGAATCGCAAAGCCCAGACAGCCAGAACGCTGGGTACTAACCAGGTCAAAGCCAAGTAGAACTACATGAGTTCCCGCAATTGCGTTTACTCTGACCCCATTGGAAAAAGTTGATACCCGCATGCGCCCCCCTGTTTTCGATTGATATTTCCGCTTGTGGAAAAAGAGTGTGACAAGATTACACAATGCTCAATAAGAAGTCGGTTATTTGAATCCATTGTGTTACATAGAAATAGAGGGGACTGCTCCAGGCCCCAAACTTCAACACATATACTGGCGCTACGGCTGATAGCATCAGGTAGTTCCCTGCCAAGTGCCAACCACATTAAGATTAGAAATGGTGATAGTACAATCAGACTGATCGGTGGGACAGGTATTCAGTACAAAGAAATAGCCTGTTTCAGAGCCGGTGGGCCCTGCCAATGTCGCCGTGCCTATGTTACTGTTGACGCTGTTGGAGACGCTGACCGCAATCGTGCCATCGGAATTGGTGGAAAAGTTTGCAGTGATGGAACCTGTCCAAGGTCCAGTTGCGCTGCCAGGATAGATGACGACCTGTTCGCCTTGGCCTGCAAAATTGCTGTTCAACCCATCGCCAGGTCCCCACCGGCTTTCAATGAAATCGACTTCCTGGGTGTTCTGCCAAGCCTTGCAATAAATCCAGAATGCAAGCCAAATGGCGCTGCCGTCCGACTTGGTGTAGTTGACCACCTCGAAATCGAAAGTGATCTGGGTAACTCCACCGGTTCCCAGGAGGAAGTTGCATAAATTATTGGTGCAGATGGTGCGACAGTCGTCGCCCGCGTTGATGGCGATACTATCGGCGTTAATCGTGGTGTATTGCAACCAGTTGGGGTTGCATGTGCCACCTGGCTTTCCGTCTGGAGTCTGTTGCATACACCCGACGGTGCCGTCATCGCCGCACACACTGCCAGTAAACAGTGCTGGCCAATTGGAGGGCCACTGACTTTGCACGCTATCACACGGACAGGCGTTGGTTCCCCACGCTACATTGGTCTGGATGAAGAGGCCTGCCACCACATTTTCTGCGGCAACATCACAAACATTGTAATAATTCGGAGCGCCCTGAATAGAAATTGCGAGACCTGGCGTAACACTGACGGTGCCAATGGTTGGGATGATCGAAGACTGCGCAGCGGATACAGTACCCATTACGGTGCCGTTTTGCGTAATTTGAATTTCGCCCAGTGAACTGTAATTTGCGACAGAAATAGAAACAAGATTGTTTGCCATAAATTGCTCCGAAGTGGTTTGCTGGTCGCTGTGGAGGATATTACCTATGATCATAAATGTGCTCAGACGACTTTTCGTGTTGGCGAAGTAAGCAAACATACTCACGACTTGGAAACCGGAAAAGCTGCGCTGGGCGATTGCTTCTGTTATATAGTGTATAATTTAATAACTAATTATTATTTGAGTTAGCTATTATTACAAGTAAAAAAAGGTTAACTTTTTTACCGGTCCATCAGAGAAAAATTCATTTCATTCCAAGTATCGGAACCAAATTCTAGAAAGCTAGGTTCGGCCCTGGACGTTCATTAAAGGTTGCTATCGGGCGTGGTAAAATCCACATTAATTTCTATCGTCCCAGAATCAGCAGGTGCGTAGGCGCGTCATATGAGCAATGGCATTCAGTGTCACCGCATTTATATTATTTGCGGTGTTAGTGCTTCTTTTACGCGATTGAACCGACACTTTACTTGAGAGTACCGATATGACCGCAAGAGCATACAGCGAAAAAGACCAGGCAAAGACCACACATTTTGGATTCGAAAAAGTCAGAGTCGATGAAAAAGCGAGGAGGATTGCAGAGGTCTTCGATACCGTTTCGCCGAAGTATGACTTCATGAACGACGTAATCTCTTTCGGGACTCATCGCGCCGTCAAATGGTACGCCATCAAGGAGAGCAACATCAAACCGGGGTCGAAGGTGCTCGATATTGCTGCGGGTACCGGTGACTTGACTATTCTTATCAGCAAAAGGGTCGGGGCTCACGGATCTGTCATCCACAGCGATATCAATGATCAGATGTTACAGGCAGGGCGTGCACGGCTTGCAAAGGCTGATATTCCGGACAATGTGCAGTTTATTCAGGCAGATGCTGAGGATTTGAAGTTCGAGGAAAGCACCTTCGACGCTGTAACCATCGGCTACGGCATTCGGAACTTCACGAACAAGATGCAGGCACTGCGGGAGATCTTGCGTGTCCTAAAGCCAGGCGGACAGTTAACGATCGTCGAGTTTTCGAAGCCCACCTCCAAGCCACTACAAATGATGACAGATGCCTATTCCAGCCTGTGGCCGACCTTTGGAAAGATCTTCGTCGGGAATGGGAAGCCGTACAGGTATCTTGTTGACTCGATTAAGATGCACCCGGACCAGGAAACGTTCAAATCCATGATGCAGGATGCAGGGTACTCGCATGTAAACTACGAAAATCTCATGGGGGGTATCGCTGCGCTTCATATCGGTCTGAAGCCGCAAGCCTAACGTAGAAGATTGCAAATCAAGTGAATCAAGTATTGGCGCAAAGCCATGTCATGTACGTGCGCTTAGTTGTGAACAAACTGTCGTGGCCAGACCACTCGTTGGTAGTTCGCTTAAGCTCACAACCTACCGTGTGCAAGTACGGAGCCATCGAATGCTCTAGGGAACGTCAGATTTAGTTCTAAGGAATATCTGATTAAGTTCTAATTTTCTTTGATTTTCAATCATGTGACGAACAGAGAATAAAAGCGTCTTCATAACATGATTATCTTCAGAGATTTGGGGAGGTAACTCGCCAATTTTTTCACTTTTCGTGCGATGTCTCGCACCTTGGGCACACTATGACCCTTGCATGCGCATCAAGCGCCTGCGAACCCTAGACAAGTTCGCCAGTGCACAGGTCACAAACAAGCGATGCGCATTCTTTTGCAAACCACGATATCTGACTTTGGTAAATCCAAAGGTCGCGGTAGGGTTATGATATACACAGGTCAATGAACAAGGCGTCAATTCAATATTGAATTGACGCCTTGTCTGTTTTGGTCATGCGGTTTTTACGAGAACGTCTGGCTTGTTTTTATTTCGCCTGTATATTCCCCAGCAGGAGCAAATCACCTGGTACATCACAACTGCTGAAGCTGATGTAATTGCCTGAAGGGAATAGCAGGTTTTTCAGCGCAAAGACAGAAACCGCTTCAAAATTGATGGACAGTTTTTTCTCTATCTGTGGTGGGATCTGGCTATTGATACGCTGATTGACCTGGCTCTTGAGGTCATCTGATCCGCTGGGTCCGCCGCCTGACATATGGCCTTCCACCTTGACCCCTGTGCTTTGCATGGCGATGTTGATCTTCTGGTTGCGGCCGTCACCGCCCACTGACAAAGGCATGAAGGCTTGTACATTCAGACTGACTTCGGTGCTGAGGTCTCTGTCTGAGGTGCTGGTGCAATTGAAGAAGCAGGGATAGAACGTGGTTGACGAATGCTCTTTATAATTCATGACCTGATTTTGGGTGCCGCCATAAACAAGCTGTCCATTCGACTGGACTTTCAGGGTGGTGCCGTTCAGACTCCAGGCGATGTCATTACCGCCGGGGATGGAGTAGGTATAGCGCGTCGTTGATCCGCCGCCCTGACCGGAAACACTGCTGCTATGGTTGAGCGGGCTCAGGTCGACGGTGGCAGTCACGCTGGCGCTGGTGAAGGTGGCTGTCCAGGCCTTGGCGCTGCTGCCGGGGTTCTGGCCTTGCAGTGTCCAGCCATTATTGCGCAGGCTTTGCGGCAGTATGTCGCGGAACACCAGTTGAGAGCTGACGATCATGCTGGTGTTCTGACCCTGTGGCAGCGGTTCAGGCACGTTGTTGAGTGAAGCCAGCGAGTAATTGAGCAGGTCACGCCCTCCAGTCATAATGTAGAGCTGCAACATCTGGTTGCCGCTGGCGGTCTGCAGGGGCTTGAACAGGAAGTTGCTGGGTTTTAAGGCGGGCAGGGTGGGGATCTCCGTCAGGTCCAGCTGGTTGATCAGGTAGACCACCGGGTTCTGCGTGAAGTAAGCCTGTACCGCCTTATTGAATTCCACCTTGGTAGCGTCACTGAGCCGGATATTGCCTATCGAAAATGCACCTTGCAGCATATTCAGTTCTACCCTGAGTACGTCATGGTTCTGGTTGCCAACCTTGACCTGGCCGTTGACCTTGCCCAAGGGTACGTAGGCCGTCATGGTTTCGCCGGTGATGTTTTGCGGCGGATCACATACCTCCGGGGCAGAACCTATCTTGGTACATACCTTCATCGTACCCTTGAGGATTTCCATGTCCAGCCTGGCGGTATTGTTGCTGTTGACGCTGAATTCCAGTTTGGGGTAACCATACTCGACTTCAAAATAGGTGTTGATGGTGACATTGCCTGGATATTTTTCTGAAGTAGAGACGACGATCCTGTTCTTGTAAGTGGTCGATGTCTTTAACTCTTCATACTGGATGGCAAGGACGCGGTTGATTTCTGACAAGCCCATGTTGAACACGACGTCCCAGCCATTGGTGCAGCTGCCTTGCTGATATAGCGCTGTCAGCAGGTTTTCTTTGGATGGCAGGGCGAATGCCTTGAGGGCGGCATGATCCGCTTCTGGCGCAATTGCCATGCGTGCTACCGGGCCTGCCAGTGCACTGACAGCAGGTGTGACCATGCGCAGCCTGGCCAGCATAGCCGGGTCGACGATACGCGCTTCCAGTACAAAGGATAGACGCAGGGTGACTGTGCCTGAGGTAAAACGCAAGCCGCGATTGGTCTGGGTTGCTGGGAAAGAAATTTCCCAGGTAGAGAACGGTGTCACCCGGCTCACACCTTCTGACCAGGATTCACCATGATCAGAGAAGGTCGGGCTGTTATCTTCACACTGATAGCCATAGATGCGTTCGCGCCATGGTGTGCGGAAGCTCAACCGGTCACGGTTCATGTCGCGGTCATTGAAAGGGTTGCCGTTATAGGCAAGCCGCAGCAGGTATTGCCCGCTGTCGGTACCAGCGACACCTTCGACAGTGGCCAGCACGGCAATGATGCGGGCATTGGCATACTTATAGAAGACAGCATTGTCCAGGAAGATGGTCTGGCTGTAGATATTGCCGTTGGTCAGCTCTTGCGGATTGACGCCCTCGATCACGAATTCTATGGGTTTGGTGCGCACCGGCTGGTAAGGTGCCAGCGCACTCTTTGCCGCCAGGGTGCGGCCGTGTTGCTGCACGATGGCGGCGCTGAACTTGAGCAGACTGAAAGACGTAATTGGTGTAGCTGCCTGCAGGTAGGCATATTGCAATGCCTGGTCCTGCGTCAGGAAAGCCCTGGCCAGTATGGTCAGCATCTGGTTCTGCATATAGGTCAGCTGGCCAGTCAGGCCCATCAGATCGATGGCAGAACGGTCAAGGTCCTTGACATTGGCAGGATTGAGTTTATTTTGCAGCTCGGCCAGTCGGGCTGCCTGACGGGCATTGAGTTCTTGCTGCAATTGATTGGTATAGATGTTGCGCTGTATGGTGTGCAATGAAGATTCTGCACCGGCGACAGCCTTGCCGCGCAATACCATGATCTTGAAGGCGGTCTGCAATGCAGCCTTTTCTGCCTTGACATCGGGGCCGGTTGCCATCACCTGGTCAAAATAAAGCGACATCTCATCCCATGACTGGCTTGAGGGATTGCCAAACTGCCCGGCATCGAGGCCGTCAAGTGCGGCTTGTGCACCATTGAGTCCTGTCAGGCCGGTGCTGATGCCGGTATACAGTTTTTGCGTGGCGTTGAGTACATTCAGGGTTTTCTGTATGCGTTGCGCCATCAGCCCCAGGTCCTTGACAGCAGAAATGGACGAGGCCGGAATCAAGAAGGACGTACCCAGGCTGAACAGGTTGGTCGCCACATCCAGACCAAACTTGATGATCTCCATGGTTTCCCATTTTTCGACCGCGGACTTGTACTGTTGCGTGGCGACATCCACATCCCCTCTGGCATGCAACAGTTGCTTGTTGAGTTCATTGAGTTTTGTCTGCTGTTGTGCAGCTTCAGCCTTGCCCTGGTCTATCATTGACTGGTAAAAGCCCTGCATGTCTTTTTGCTGAGCGATATTGGCATCGACAATGCCACTGACCAGCTTGCCTGATTCGATGATGTTTTCATTGAGGGTCTTGCCGACATCGATGACCAGTTCCTGCAGGCGGCGGTTAGCCATGCGCTGTTCATTCTGCACCAGTTGCAGCTGGATACGGTCAAGGTAGCCGAGAATTTTCTGTACATATTGCTGGTAATCGTCGAATGGCAGAATCGGTACGAAGGCGCCTGATTCCGGGTCGTTGACAAAATTGGCCAAGTCCATGGCGCGCACGCGCAGGGCGATCACTTCGGGGTCGTCGGGCAGGACAGGTATCCAGCTGGCTATCCAGTTCAGGTAACGGCGCATCAGTAATTGCAGGCCATCGTTTGCGCAGGCTGACTGGTCGCTCAGCACGGCTTCGGCAAAGCTCATTGAATATTGCAGACTGTTGATCAGCTTCGGTACAGCTTCCTGATCAGGCGAAAGACGCACATCTCCAGCAATTATGGGTACTGCACCGGCGCCGCTGCCTTGCAGACCAAAGCGCAGGCCGTCCACAATCACGCTATAGCGGTCACCTGCCCGGTTGCGTACTACCAGTGCCCCGAGAAATTCGTCGCAGGCCAGCTTGAGCTGGTCGTAACCGGCGTCACTCAATTCCAGCTGGCGCGGCTGCCCCTTGCTGCGCATGTCAAACACTTGGGCATACAGGCTCAGGTTCTTGCCAGGCACAGCAAAGGCGGCATTGCTCTTCAGGGCCAGCACATTGGCGAACAGGGTGAAGTTGACAACTTCAGTGGCGGCGACGAACTGCATCTCGCCTATGTCAAGGCGGGCCTTGTATACATTGATGTTTGGCGTCGCGATGAAGGATGTTACATCATTGAAATCGGCTGGCAGCATGCGTTCAAAATCGCGGTCGTCATAGACCATGAAGTTGGCTTGCACATTGTCGCGATATTTCTGCACCATCGCCCCCTTGAATACCCGCTGCCAGAGCAAGAGCCGCTTCTGTTCTATCATCACCCCCATGCTGGCGAGCGTTACCTTGCTGACGGTCTGTTCGGTAAACTGTTCTTGCAGGGTAAACAGGCTAAAGCTGGCATTGGGGTTGAACAAGGCAAAGATACTGTTCTTTTGCGACCAGATTTTGTCCAGCCAGGACTGGTTGTGCAGGCTTTTAGTAAATGCCGCGCTATTGCTGAGGCACAAGACCTTGCCATATTCAGCCACAAGGCCAAATACGCCTGTCTTGCTGTCAGTGGTGAACTGCACAAAATCCTGTGAACCCGGGCCGGACAGGATGTTATTGCCATTCGCATATGCTTCTTCGATACGGGCGAATTTTTCTGGCATGTAGGCAAATACCTGCAGGATGGTGTCGCCAAATTCCAGTGCCGACACATAGTGCGTGCCGTATTGCTTGAAGGACGCCAGAACCCGTTCTGCATCGCTCTGCACCAGTTGATCACCATAGTCTTGCTGACGACTGCGGCCTGCATGGGGCAGCTTGGTGATGTCAGACATGAAGCTTTCTGTCAGGTGATAGGCTGCATCGGGCTGACGTGGCCGCGCATGCACCAGAATGCCGCCAGTCTGTGACGCATGAGTGACTTCACTGTCAACACGACGCAATTTCACCAATGCATAGCGATAGTCTGCCTTGGTCAGGTCAACGCCGATTGCGCCGGACAACTGTTGTAGCGAAGCGGTGCTCTGATAGGCGCCGCCAAGCAGGGCGCCGGCGCCGATCTGTACAGCGTCAATGTCAGCAGCCGGGGTCAGTATCTGGTAAGGGATAAGCGCATCAAGCAGGCTCAGTGCATTGTTGTGCAGGCTGATGTCGGGATAAGTCCAGGTACCGCGTTCCATCGATACGACGGGCGCGGCGGGCGTCATGGCTTCGTCCGTGGTCGGGTAGAGAATATTGAGTTTGTTTCGTGCCGGATCCCAGTCTGAATTGAGGCCGATGGTGAGGTTGGTGGAAAATCCCAAGACAAAGCTGGAGGTAGTCATCATGTTTTCCTTGTGTATTGCCGGTCAGTCATGATGCATGGATACAGGTCACGAGTAGGCCACGAATTGTGGTCATGCCTGATCGTACCGGACACCCGCCGGGCAGGCTGCCAGGGAGGGGAGGGCACAAGGACGCAACATGCTTGCCGGGCTGTTTGATCTTGTTGAACAACGATTCATGTGTTGCGCGGCAAAAATTCATACAACGTACTCTTGCTGCCGGCACCGCATGTGCTGCCTGGTTGGATAACGGTGTTCTTTTTAGCAACAACAATTATCTAATAGGCTAGATTAATTATAAATATTAGACCTTGAGGCAGCAAGGAAGATTTCAAATAAATAACTATTATTTGATTTCCTGGTATCACCCGGCGGGCTGGAATTGCCGGTGCAGTCAAGCTGGGGTCGTGCCGAGATAATGGTAAAATTATCCCATAACACTTTCAGTTATATAGAGTGAAAAAAATTCGCAATTATTTGCATAAGGATCTATTTTCCCGACCCAGCATCTTTCAACAGCATTTCCCTTTTCCTGATCACTACGCTAATCTTTGCCAAATTGACCATTTGGAGGCAGGCTGGAATCGATCGAACGTACCGAGTATCCTCGTTTTCTCAATGTCATTCCCAGTCAGGATATTCAATGTTATTACACGCCGTAGGCTAAGGAAATTGATTGGGTTGGCAGTCTTGCCCGCTGCAACGATACACAACTTAGCTGTGACCAAGAACCTTGGCATGTCCGTACCGATGCTGTACCGCTGGGTGCCGGCCTCCGCGCACGCTTAGCGAACTTTAAATCCCGTTTTTGAGACGCCTCTTATTAAATAAAAGGCGTTACGTTACATGCAAACCAAGAGAGGCCCGCCAATTCATTAATACCAAGCATCTTTACTTAACGACATCTTCCATGATGATTTAAGTTCAACAATTTTAAACTCATTATCATATTCCGTTCTAACCAGAAGGTACTGTCGCGTTAGCGAAGGTCGACGTGCCAATTAGGTAAACTGCGGTGCCCGAACCCAGGACGAACCGATATGCTCAACTTCAAAGGGATGCGCTTTCCGATCGATGTGATCTTGGTCTGCATCCGCTGGTATGCGGCCTACCCGCTGAGCTACCGGCACCTCGAGGAGATCATGGAAGAGCGTGGCGTGTCGGTCGACCATTCGTCGATCAACCGTTGGGCGATTCGGTTCCTGCCGCTCATCGAGAAGATGGCCCGGAAACACAAGCGACTGGTCGGGGGCAGCTGGCGCATGGATGAGACGTACATCAAGGTCAAGGGCGTCTGGAAATACCTCTACTGCACTGTCGACAAGCAGGGCAAGACCGTCGACTTACTGCTGACGGCCAGGCGCGACATGGCCGCAGCGAAGCGCTTCTTCGAAAAGGCCATGGGAGCGAACGGCGATCCGGACAATGTTGCGATGGACAAGAGCGGCGCCAACAAGGCGGCGATCGATGCGATCAACGCCGGCCGCGACGTGCCGATCCTAGTGCGCCAAGTTAAATACCTCAACAACATCGTCGAGCAGGACCATCGCGCCATCAAGCGGGTGACCAGGCCGATGCTCAACTTCAAATCGATCCGGTGTGCCGGCTCCGTGCTCGCCGGCATCGAACTGATACACATGATCCGCAAGGGCCAGTTCGCAATCGACGGCGCCGATGCAATGTCGTTCGCTGACCAATTTTATGCGCTGGCAGGAGTGGTCCGTCCCGTTTGAGCGCAGCAGTGCCGTTTCGGGGAAATTCCGCCTTTTGATCAACAATGCGACAGAACCGTTATTACCCATCCAGACAACTACGAACCTTTCCTGCTTTCACAGGCGATCAAATTTGACAGGCTGTTATTCGTTTCCGGTCAGGCAGGTGCCGGAGTCGACGGCAAGATCGTCGCTGGGGGGTTTGAAGCTCAGGGTGAGCAGGCATTTGCCAATCTCAGGCGCGCACTAGAGGCGGGGGGTTCCAGCCTTGAGGATGTTATCAAGGTTACCATTTTCGTTACTGATATGGGCAATTTCAAAGAGGTCGTCGAACTACGCCGTCGTTTTTTTACTGCGCCGTACCCGGCAGACACAATTGCAGAAATCAAGTCACTGTACGATCCTGCGGCCATGATAGAGATAGAAGCAATTGTGGCTATACGCACTGACATAGGGAGCTGATATGAAAGATACCAAAAAACATCATATTCAACAGTTGAAATTCCTGTTCGATCCTCTGCGCGTAGGGCGCATGTGGCTTAAAAATCGGCTAGCGGTGGCACCCATGACACGTGTAAGTGCGACAGACACTGGATGCGCGACGCATCAAATGGCACGCTACTACAGCTCCTTTGCCGAAGGTGGTTTCGTCTTGATAATCACCGAGGGTATTTATACGGACACAGCTTACTCACAAGGTTATTGGAAGCAACCCGGCTTGTCTGACGATATCCAACGCGATTCCTGGGTAAAGGTGGTTGAGGGAGCCCATCAAAATGGCGGGTACATCATTGCACAACTGATGCATGCAGGTGCGCTGGCGCAAGGAAACCCTTACCGGGACGATACAGTTGCCCCGTCTGCGGTAAAACCTAAAGGACAGCAGATGGAATTCTATCGTGGCAAGGGTGACTACCCGTTACCAGGCGCAATGACACACGATGAAATTGCAGAAACAATCCATGGCTTCGCCGCTGCGGCTGTCCGTGCAAAAGATGCTGGTTTCGACGGAGTCGAAATCCACGGCGCAAACGGTTACCTGCTTGATCAATTTCTTAGCGAAGGGACGAACCTGCGCGACGACGAGTATGGCGGGAACATAGAACGCCGCCTACGCCTGATGATTGAGGTCGTACGGGCAGTACGCATGGCAGTCGGAGTCGAGATAACAGTTGGTTTGCGCATATCCCAAGCGAAGGTAAATGACTTCACACACAAATGGCGCAATGCAGAAATTGAGGCTGCACTCATTTTTGGGACACTGGCGAAACTGCCTATCGATTATATCCACACTACCGAGTTTGAAGCATGGAAGAGCGCGTTCGGAGACGGCCTCAGCCTGGCTACTCTTGCCCGGAAATATACGTGTATACCTGTCATTGCGAACGGATCATTGCATGATCCAGTGCGTGCCGCCGATTTACTTGCAAGCGGCCAAGCAGATGCAATATCACTGGGACGTGGCGCCCTGACCCATGCAGACTGGCCGGCACGTGTCTCGCGCGGTAGCGCTCTTGCTGATTTCGACCGAGCTATTTTATTTCCCATCGCTGATCTTGCGAATGAAGAACAGCGACGTTTAGAAGGTGCACGCGGCTGACATTTACAGGACTCACGCAAAACGTATAGATATAGTATGAAGCACTGGGGTACTGGCTCCTTCTATCTGAATGCACGTAACATGCTCAACAGCGCCCATCGATCATCGCCACTTGTTGAAAACAGACTAATCTTTGGTGATGCCATAAATTGGGGAAGTCTTAATAGTTCTCAATAGCTTATCGCACAATCACTTGAATGAATTGCCGACGGAGTGGATTAGAGCAAATTGCGTGACTTGCCGTTCGCGCACAATGGAGCAATTTAATTTTCGCCAGGTTATCGCGCTCTATTTACCCTTTCTTTCATGACCAAGATTTGAAGAAGTATATATGAGTGAAGCAAATTAAATTAACAATTATTATCAAATTATAATTCTTAATTAGCAATTACACATGATAGATTGTTGTCTATTACTTACTCTTTTAATTGAGTAATTAAATCAATAGCACTTGAAATAGCTTCTAAAGCTATTGATCAAACTCAAGGCAAGCAAGAATCTAAGTGTCTTTGTGAGTGCTTTGGGTGTGTAAGTTGATGACAAAGTACCCTGTCTTCTTTGTCCCACCATTTCATGGAGATTGTAGTATGGAAAATAAAAGTCAAAGTGTTGTGACACAAAACAATAAATCTACATTAGCCATGTTGGAAGGTTTCCTCTCCCAACCGCAGGCCGAACCAGGTACAGTCGCACTTGTTGTTGCCGATGGCACTGTTCTCGCCACTGTAACTACTGCGCCAAACGGACGCTTTGAGCTGGAATATCCTACTGTGCCAGCCAATGCTGTCCTCTATGGCTTCCCCAATCTCACCCTTACGCAGTCGCAGATTAGTGAGGGAATCACGCTAGACGTCGACAGGTCCATCTATGAAGCGATACCTCCGGTTGTGCCTCAACCAGGTCAACTGATTTATTTAAATGAAGCATCCACAGCGACGCGTGCAGTGCTGATACACAACAGTGAATTCTCATCCGATCAAGCTGATGCCCATGTAAAAGCTCATCTCTTCGGTGCAACTGCAACTGCGTTTATGCCCGGCTATACAGCTCCGTTTCTGTTGCATATAGCCGCTCCAAATGTACTGAACCGTTCGAAATTAAAGGCGTCGATAAGTGAGGCGGGAGAGATATCGGCATGGAGCAATAAAATCGCGAAAACACCTCCGCCGCGCTTTTCTCTCTTTGCTACACCTGGCTTGCGGCCAACAATTACATCAGAGTTATCAGTGACATCATTGGCGGTAGATAATGCGCCTGTGATAACTGCCTCCGCCACTTGGGCATCTAACGATACTACCTGGATGGACGTACTCAATGCGCAGGACGGCACATTTGCAGACAGCATGGGTGATCTCGCTCAAACTACAGATGGTGTCGCTGCTAGTGTAATGGAAGATGCATTTGAGACGACAGCATCCGACTTACTCAGTTTTGGAGCGAAAAGCTTCGCTGGAGGAATGGCTTCTGCTGTGGGTAGCCAGATAATGTCACTTGTCTGCTCTTGGATATTCGGAGATAAATCAAATCCGATCGCTACCGCGTTGCAAAACATCGAGAACGAACTCACGACTGTTATAAATAACCAATTGAAAATCATTCAGCAACTTTCTGCAGTTCTTACAGATCTACATCAACTCGAATTGAATGTTCTTTCAGCGCAAATGACCACTGCCGTCGCCAACGTCCAAAGTACAGTGCAAACCATAACAGGTTATACGACAACGACAAAAGGTATTGATCCCTCCCAAATATCTGCAATTGCGACAAAGATTCTCGATCCAAACGACGGTGTAACAGATTCTATTCAGATTATTCACGATACGATTATGGGTACGGGCATGGCAACGCCGCTCCCTGTCGCTTTACAGAATGCCATCATCAATGCTGGCGGGGTCTATGGCACAGCGCAGAATTTTCTATCAAATGAGAGCTGCTTTGCTACAGCGCAGTGGCTATTTCATTACTACTCAGTGATTCAAACGCAAGGGGTGCAACTGGTCATTCAGGCACAAAATTATCAGGCTAATGCTAGTGTTGACAGTCCGAACACCAATTTGACGATAAGTACCTCTGCCAAGGCCTTCTATAACGCATGGCTAATTGGCGGAAGTGGCATCGGCAACGCGGTCCCGAATATCACGCAGCAACGCGATCTGTACCGAGCAACCTTCTGGCAGTACTTTAAATCCTTCGCTACTCTGCTTGGTCCACTTCCGGATGACATGGCAGTCGCATACATTCCCGAGGTCGTTGGTCAGCCTGGTAATATTTACTATGAAACTCAAAGTCAGCTTCTCGTTCTTGGTCATCTATCAGGTAAGCTCCGGAACTGGAGCGCAGGCACCGACGTCTTGAGTGTAAATAGTGGACTGATTGGTACTCCATGGAGCTTACCGGCAATGTTAAACACGTGGAGATACCCGATGCAGGCGGAATTTGGCAAAATATTCCAACCAACAACCGGAATTTCACGCTACAACAACATTTTCCAATACCTCTACGATCAGGGCTTCAACGACGATAGAAGCGATTATGGTGCAACATTTTCGTTTTCTTCCTTATTTGCAGCGGACGGTACAGGATATGAGGGTAGCGCTTGGTTTGTGCGCACAAATAGTTGGGTAAAACCTGCACCATTTGCACATCCCCCATTTGACATTGACGGCAATCAGGTTTCCGAAAATATGTGGAAAGATGGTGGCAGCCCCTATAACTCGTGGCACTATGAATTTCAGGGTACTTGGCCTAGCGCCTTGCAATCTAATAACTCGTACACCTACTTCTCTAGCAAGTGCTACAACATATACTCGCCTGGCGATCCATCTCAAGCATGGGCCCACCCATGGTTCGCCGTAAGTGGAGGAATTGTAGTTACCGACCTTCTAGCTAACTACCTTCCTGCAGGATCGTATTTAGACTCCTGTTCGAACATTACCATCATTTTTACCTGCACTGCATTGCTCTCAGATGGTACCTATGGCTCTGTATCTTTCGATCTCACTTCAAGTGGTGATGTTGCACTCTCGATTGTCGATGGCGCCGCGTCCATCGTGAATCCCTACTTGCCGCCACTTGTTAACGGAATACCGGCTTTTACGCCTGGGCCGCGCACGGGGTTTTTACCGCCAGGTAATTATACCGGTTGTACCAATGTCGAGGTACAGTTGCGCTGTAATGCAGACAATGGGAGTGGTCAAAATGTCCCAGCTAGCTTTAACCTCACTCCATACACGTTTAGTGGCGTAGCCATCGCTAATACTAATGGAGTGCTTACTAGCTGAGCCGATTCGCTGAACAACTATGTGCCGGATAAGTCCTTATGGGACGAAATGAGTGCAGCGATAGCGCAGGTACACGGCAAATTGGAACCGGAAGAAATCGAGCGCTTGAAGTTCAGTTCGGTGGCGATTGCCATGGGGCGATATTTTGCCGAAGCGCCCATGGAAACCGATGAGTCGATGGAGCACAAAAAGATTAGCCAGGCGAAAGCGAAACGCATGCGGACTACGTCAACATTTGCGACAATCAGTCTCAAATTATGTGACAGTTTTCTGTTAATCAGAGCGTTCTTTGCCAATTCCAGTCTCATCTTCTGTGGCACTTTACGGCGTTGCGCGGCAACGGCCATGTTGTCGATGACGCGCTGTTGCAGTACCTGTCGCCGTTGAGCTGGGAGCACATCAACCTGACCGGAGATTACCTCTGGCGCAGCAGCGCCAAGATCGGCGCGGGCAAATTCAGGCCGCTACGACCGCTGCAACCGGCTTAGCGTGCTTTATTTTCCGTTTTCTGAGGCGACCCCAAGAAGAACTGGCTGTTCGCCGGCTCAGAACGCGCCGGCCGCCGTGCTGCCGCCATCCAGACCTTGCTGTGCACCGCCAGGCTCAATGGCCTTGATCCGATGCAATGGCTGACCAGCGTCCTGGAACGTCTCCCGACGTGCCCTAACAACCAGATCGATTCGCTGCTGCCATTTCCGAACTCTACACAGCTATAACTTCTTTTTATAGGTGGGGCGGCGGGACGCTTACTCTAAAATAACCAACGACTCTACTTAGCTCGGCCCTGTTATTGCGACAGAACCTATATTTCCGCATTTGACCTTTTGCAGCCAGACGGTTTGATTCCGAATTACAGGCCGGGCGGCATTCTTTTGAGCAGCGCACATTGGTTCAGCATGCCTTGTAAAATAGAATCAGCAAGGTCCATAGGAAACCCTTCTGGAATTTGCGAGTATGTCGAGTTGACCACTTCTTCTGCCTTGTCCAGTAAAGTGGTAATTATCTCCTCGGCAGTAGCGGCGCCTAATCCGACCAACTTGGCGTGATTTGCCCAATGTCTTCGCTGTATCTGGCGAATCAAATAGTAATTTTCTGAGCCTTTTACTGCCATCGCTAATTTTGCTCGGTGTGGTGCAAGTGTATTCGCTTTTGTTCCAATGATCGGGTGAGCGGATAGGATATCGTATAGAGGAGTTGCCTGGAACCTACTTCTAGGTTGGTGGAAAATGCTAAAGTTCTTTGCATGGCCATCGGTCGCGCCAAGTAGCCAAAACACCAGTTGGGTTTTGAAAAAATTAAACCTATCCAGATTGGCTTGATCAGATCCGAGGAGAATTTCCATGATTTTCGTAATTCCGGGTCCCCCATCTGATTGATATTTTTGGATAGGCGGTGTGCCCGTGGCCTGGCAAAAATCCTCCTGGGGCAGGCGGACTATCCAGCTACCATCTTGTGCCAGTCGTCGGTCGAATCGCTCGACAACCAATACCTTCATGTCTTCGAATTGAGCGATGTCGCAGTTGGCAACAGGAAGTTCAAATCCGTGAATGATTTTAGAACAAAGCCACTCGTTTTCCACGGATGTCCGCATATCAGCTCGCATTGCACCGACCAAGCCAAGTGGCAATTTAAAGATATGAGTAGTAGGTGTGCTTCCCTCTGGTCGGTGCCACTGATCTCTATGCCATAAGAGCGCACTTTTTTCCTGGGCGCCGGCAATCGACAAGCGAAGGTCGGAATTATCTTCTACCTGGCCGAGAGGACGATCTGAGATGGCGTTTCGGAGTAGCGCTGCGATTTTTCTCTCATTGAGAGGCTCGCCGCTGATACTGAAAATATCGCTCGGTGTTTCGTCCTCTGGCAACAATTGGATAGCGCCAACGCAGTCGCGGCCGACCGCGGCTAGTAGTTGATATGGCTCAATTCCGCCTGTTTTGAAGTGTAGTGCCAGGCGGCGGCGTATTGCCTCGCTATCCGGCAATAGGTTATCGAAGTAGTTTTGGACGAGAGGGCCGCGGTATGGTTCGTTATTCGGCTTAAATGGCAGCGAAAGTGAGAGCGGGCGGCCTTGTTCATCAGCAAGCCATTCCTCGAAGTACGCCAGGGAGTTTCGACCAGGCTGTGTGTCCCAATGACCAACAGGGATTCCGTTTAGCCAAATATTCAGTCTTTGTGCGTGCGCTCGTCTTCCCACTTTACCAGCTCTCTTTCTTCGTACTTGGTGGGGTTATCTTCTTTGGGGCAGCTGGATTGCGTTTATTAGTTGTTGCTTTATGCTTTAAGGCTGCACTAGAAAGTAATTTCCCCTTTGGGGTAGCAAGTACACCGGAGATGTGTTCACCATTCCTATCCTTCGTTGGAGCAGTAGATCGCAATCTTTTCGTAGCGGTCACAGGCACTGTAGATGTACCACTGTTTTGAGTTTTTTGGGTCAGAACGATCTCACTTCCAAGTAGGCTCAGCACCGTGAACAACCGTTCGACGCTAGTTACCGCCGGGTTCGCTTCTATCTTCGCGTAGCTCTGTTGAGTTACGCCAAGTAGTAGGGCTAGATCTGTTTGAGATAGTCCGGCCTGTTTTCGGAGAGCAACTAGTATCGGCCGAATCTGCTGCAATGTTTTGATTGGGTAGTCCATGGTACTGGTTCTGTATGTAATATCTACAGCATATAGAGTGTAAATGGAAAATACAACTTTAAATGTGTATATTATAAATACAGCCGATAAGTTGTATAAACGCATAACATCTTAAAGGTTGTTAAATGCCGAATTATTCGACTACGGAGACTGGACCTTCTTCTCTGGCGTGCAAATATGTTAATTTGCACTAAAAATCGCCCCCCTACATTTTTTGCTGGATAAATTGCATCTAAAATTGACCCACGTTTAGCACACAATCCTACTTATCTTGATGAGTAGGGAGCAGGAGTGATTGACGTGGCATTACTAGGTATTATTCGACGCTGGCACATTCGTGACCAGATCCCATTACGGGAGATCGCCAGACGACTGGGCATCTCTCGCAACACAGTCCGACGCTATCTGCGTTCTGAAATCACAGAGCCTGCCTATGCGGAGCGACAAACAACCAGTGCGATCGACAAATACGCATTGCAGCTCTCAAGCTGACTTAAAACCGAAGCATGTAAAAATCGGAAGCAACGGCGCAGTTTGAAACAACTTCATCTGGATCTGAAAGAACTGGGATTTGACGGGTCGTATGACCGGGTGGCAGCCTTCGCAAGGAAGTGGAAGGTGGATCAAACTGACCGGGTCAATTCAGCCAGCAAACGAACAGTTAATGACTAGGTGCAGCAGACATCTAATTTGGCGCGAAATTGGCGCGATTTTATTTACGCGCCACTCTTTGACTCACTTGCCATCGATATAGTTTATCTGTACAGCTAAACCAGTGAAAATAGCTAAAGAAAGCCAATTAACTGTTATCTATCTGCACAGATAAGCAAGCAGATTGGATGGATTAATTGATGTGATCCAAATAGTTGAAGCATTGTGATGAAATGAAGTAAAGCGATACTTTTTTATCAACAACGGCTCCGGGAGGCTTTTTGCAATCCTAATGAGAACAGCGCATATTAGAAGCAATCTTGGGAGATCACTATGGCATTGAAACCCCAGGCAGCGCGGGGTTTAGCCACCACGTCAAGTAACTGGAAAAAACTACCGGCACGTCAGGTACCCAAAACACCATTCCGATTGTACTGGGCAGGTACCCGACTTGAAGACAGCGATTGTCAGATCAAATTTAGCCGTTCAATGTGGTGATTTTATCGCGCCACACCTCCTTTCCGTTAATCGGTGTTTGCATAGGTATGCGGCCACAACACATTTTCCCTTGATGCGTGCATTTATCGTTGTAATAGAGTGTCGGCCGGAATTCGTGTAAAAAAAATCAAATCCCATCCGATCCTCTATTAGCGGAATTTGACAGCTTTACGGTCATCAATGCAGAAAGTATGCGAGAACACCTTTCTCTTATGATGATTCTTCAGGTAGTCTCTTCTCACTTTGAAGCACATATTTGGGAAGGCAGACATTTGTCAGATTTTATAGCCGGACGTGGCGGAGCCGTCGATGGCGCCACAATTCTGATGCGTGCCACCTCGTGAATGGTGGAACCGTTCTTTACAATCTCAGGGACATTGGACAAGTAACCTACTTGTTCGGAAGAGCTTGGCAATTAGCACGCGGACTCGCAGTTGTTGAATTTAACTAGAAAACTCAAAAGCTGTCCTTCTTTACGGAGGACAGCTTTTTTTAAGATTAAAAAAGTGATCATCATACGGGACGAATATCAAACTAGCTCAGCTTGAAAAGAACTCACTCTGTGCGCTTCCACTTGGGCCAAAATTCGCGCGCCGGCGTCCAAGGCACTACGGAGCGAGCCTTCGACCCAGCCTAACTGATTTGTGCAGAGGTCGTTACAGTAATACACGCCCTGTCGCAACTGCCACGATGAATCGGGTAGTAGTTTTAAGCCTCGTTTCCAGAACGAAATACCGCGCTGCCAGAACTGGCTCCCCACAAGCGTAGGCCGTGGGATAGGTACTGTCGCGTTAGCGAAGGTCGACGTGCCAATTAGGTAAACTGCGGTGCCCGAACCCAGGACGAACCGATATGCTCAACTTCAAAGGGATGCGCTTTCCGATCGATGTGATCTTGGTCTGCATCCGCTGGTATGCGGCCTACCCGCTGAGCTACCGGCACCTCGAGGAGATCATGGAAGAGCGTGGCGTGTCGGTCGACCATTCGTCGATCAACCGTTGGGCGATTCGGTTCCTGCCGCTCATCGAGAAGATGGCCCGGAAACACAAGCGACTGGTCGGGGGCAGCTGGCGCATGGATGAGACGTACATCAAGGTCAAGGGCGTCTGGAAATACCTCTACTGCACTGTCGACAAGCAGGGCAAGACCGTCGACTTACTGCTGACGGCCAGGCGCGACATGGCCGCAGCGAAGCGCTTCTTCGAAAAGGCCATGGGAGCGAACGGCGATCCGGACAATGTTGCGATGGACAAGAGCGGCGCCAACAAGGCGGCGATCGATGCGATCAACGCCGGCCGCGACGTGCCGATCCTAGTGCGCCAAGTTAAATACCTCAACAACATCGTCGAGCAGGACCATCGCGCCATCAAGCGGGTGACCAGGCCGATGCTCAACTTCAAATCGATCCGGTGTGCCGGCTCCGTGCTCGCCGGCATCGAACTGATACACATGATCCGCAAGGGCCAGTTCGCAATCGACGGCGCCGATGCAATGTCGTTCGCTGACCAATTTTATGCGCTGGCAGGAGTGGTCCGTCCCGTTTGAGCGCAGCAGTGCCGTTTCTGGGAAATTCCGCCGTTTGATCAACAATGCGACAGAACCATTAATTGCGCCTCATAACATCACGCTAATTAAGCATAGAAATAATCAATGGCAAATGGATAACAAAGATCTACTAATTGCAATACTCAGAGAGAAATTGGAAGCTGCAGACGTGATGGCAAAAATTTGCGACGAGTGGGGTCAGAACGAGCAAGTTGACTCTCATCATGAGTTGCTAGTTGCCCGCTCTAAGTATGGGAAACCATTTAAATATGTCTTCACAAATGAGATCAATGAGGAGCAGTCGGTAGAGCAGTTTCAAAATAGTTTTGTCGAAGATATGTCCGATCTAATATCAATTATTTCGGATTTTTTCGGCGATCATGATCCAATACATTTGTCACGTGATTTGATTGCAGATTTTCAACTGGGCGCCCGCATTCACGTAAATAACAGTCTGGTGATTCACAAAGGATGGAAAGACCATAACCAGAATCGAAATTTCGAAATCTCTTATATAAGTTTCAAAGATGGTTTGCCAGAAACTGTTTCCCTACAAAGCGAGTCGTCATTGATAGCTGCTTCTGCAATGCATGAAGAGTATGAAGCAAAGCGAGTCCAAAGACAGCATATTGAAATCAAAAAGAAAGAGGCAAAGCTGTTGCTGTTTGAACAGAATATTTCATTTGATAGGAATACGCTTGAGGACATTCTTTCTACGTTTTCTCGTAGGCAGTCTAGTAAAGCAATGGGCGAGCTAACGGCATACGTAAACCGTATTCCTGGCAGATTTCCTGCTCAAGTCGGCAACTACGTATCAGAAGGTAAGGCGTTTCAAGTTGCTGTCCAGGAAGCGACCGAGTTCTTGATCAAGGCAGCAAAAAACAAGGGGATATACTATTCAATGTTAAGAAGAATCAAAAAGGATTGTGAGAAAAATGAAAATATTGAATAGCACAATCATTCTTGTACTGTTTGTACTTTGCGCGCCATTGGCATTAGCGGCGGACTGACAGAAATTTAGTGAAACCGCAGACCGCAGCGACTTGCTAGACCGAAGTACGCTAGTTCGCAAAGGGGAGCATGTCCGCAGTTGGTCTAAAGTCAGCTTCAGTACTCCTCAGGTTTTCAAGGGAGGCGGTGCCGATGGCGTGCGATACAACTCCGCTTTGCAGTTCGCTTACTTCCACTGTGACTCACGTGAGATCTACATGATTTCGGTGAACTACTTTGGTGGCCATGATGCTGACGGGAAGCTTGTGCATACAGAGAAACCAGTTCCTGGCGAGCGTCCGAGTTTTATGCCCGTCGCGCCTGGCAGCATTGGCGAGAGTTGGATGAAGATGGCATGCAGCTTGGTCAGTTGCCTATGAAAGTCACTCCCTTTGCTTCTTTCGCTGGTTGCATGAATCGCACCAGTCACCCATGTGGATCAAGCGGAAGCATTGTTATCGTGTTCCGCCCTGGCGGCACTGCAGCCCCAGAAGCATCTCGGTACCGTTTTGCGTCCAAAAGAATGAACAATTCTATGGCTCCCGGCGATGACGGGACCAAACCCAGGTGGCTCGCAATACGGTTGACCCATTCCCTAATAACTCAGATAAGGCAATGGCAAACGACACAGTGTCCAATCAATTCAGTGGGCTCAAAGTCCAACCCAGTCCCTGGCTCGCTGGCCGTTGCCAACCTTAGGCAAAGCAACGCTCCACAGAAAATTGCTCGCCAGTTTTTAACATGTGATAGCAAGCTCGTGCCAATTTATGCGCAACCGCTTTGATTGCGACGATACCGTTTCGTTTGGCTTTCTTACGCTGATAAAATTTGCGCGCAGCTTCGCAGAAGCGGATCGCAAAATTGGCAGCCTCAACGAAGGCCCACGCAAGGAAACGATTGCCATTCTTGGTATTGCCTTCACCTTTCTTCTTGCCGTTTGAAACATGGGCACTGCCGACACAGCGGCAATAGGACACGTAGTTGCCAACGTAGGCAAACCGTTCTATGTTGCTCGTTTCAAGAAGAATGACCGTAGCCAGGATCGGTCCGATCCCGGCTACGGAAGTAAGTAGTCGATATTCAGAACTGCCATGGCAATGTGCTGACAGTACTGTTTCGATGCCATCGATCTGCGTTTGCAATGCTTGTATCACAGCAAGGTTGGATTTCATCCCAATCGCCTCAGTTTCACCAACCGCCATCTTATCGATGTCTGCTGTCGTTAATTTCTTCACGTCGTTACCGGGAATATGACTTCCCGTTTGTTGTGCCAGACAGGTCTCAATCGATACAATATTTGAGGTGCGCATCTGAACCAACTGCATGCGCTTGCGTGCCAGATCCCGCAACGCGCGAACGGGCCTTGGCATGATATGTCCTTCTGGCAAGAGTCCCAACCGCAGCAAATGTGCCAGATGGCGAGCATCGGACTCATCACCGCGATGTTAGAGTCCATCGTATTGCTTGATTGCGGTGATATTGGCAAGATGGAGCGTGTAGCCGGCTTCGATGAGGCCATCGACAAGCCAGTACCAGTTGTAGGTTGATTCAACCACAATTCCACACAGCTCTTGTCGGTAGGGGCTGAGCGCCGCGCATACCTCCATTAGATTGTTGGGGAGCCGCTTGGAGAACAACACCTTGTCGTTGTCATCTGAAACGACTACAAAGCTGTTGTTCGAATGGAGGTCTATGCCACAAAATAACATGCCGTTCTCCTTTGATAAAGTAGGTTTGCACCGTAACTTTATCTCTCAGTGCTTGCCGAAGGGGGACGGCTAGATGATTATCAATTCAGCTAGCAAACGAACAACTTCCCCGCAGCTGGCAACCAGCTCCATGATTTCCAGTATTGCTAATACGCCAGGTCAAGGCGTGATGGCCGGGCGATTACTCTGACACGCGAGACAAGGAGAACCAAACTGTACGCTTGTTGCCCCAATAATGCTTGAAGAAGTTACAAATCCGCCGCCGCTTCAAAGTTGAAAAAAATTAGCTGTTCCATGATGTGAATTTATCGACATCGGCCCAATAGCGTTGTACACTAGAAATATTATAAATTTGATATTTTCTCACCATAGGATAGGCAATCTAACTTCGAAAGGGACTTCCCGTTAAATAGTTCAGATGGCGAAGCCAATCGTATGAATCCCGACATAATAGCTCCCTTACCCCATTCGTTGATGGATACTTCCTCAATGACCTCCAACGCTGCAGTCGAGACGTGGTGCGAGGCCATTGGAGTCATGTTCGACATCCGGCCTACGTTATCTGGAAGGACTCCTTTCCGCGCCAAGGTCGATGCCTTCATGCTCGGAGAACTAGGCCTCGGTGTGGTCCAGGCTAGCGCCCAGCAATTTGATCGTGCCCGCAACCGCCTGGCTCGTGACGGAATGGACCACATTCTTCTGCAGTTTTACATGGTAGGTCATTGTGGAAGGCGTGATACCCAACGGGCACGGCAGACCCAGCCTGGGGACTTGTTGATTTGCGACCTGGCTCAGCCATTGGCAACTTCTGCGAGCGACTTTACCAATCTCACTCTGGTAGTGCCGCGCAGATTGTTGGCGCCTTTGTTGCCTTCACTTGATGAAAGACACCTCAATATCTTGAGCGGGAGCCAGCCAATGATTGCTCTACTACGCAAACACATGCAAGCGTTACACGATAGCGCATCTCATCTCAGCACCGGTCAAGCACAGTCCTTGATAGCGCCTACGTTGCAGTTAGCGTCGGCTGCAATCCAGGGCGCCATTACCGAGTCGGTCCAGGCGGGAGTAGTGCAATCGTTGACGGCGGCAATCGCTGAGCATCTCGATGCTCATCTGCATATCCGAAACCTCAACGCTGAACAGATAGCTGCACAGTTTGGCATTTCACTACGCAAACTCCATTATCTATTCGAATCGCGCGGCGGTTTTGCCAATTACGTGCAAAAACGGCGGCTGGAGCGCTGCCGTGAAATGCTGAGCAAAGCAGAATTTGCCCACTTAAGTTTGGCTCGTATTGCTGAGTACTACGGATTTTCCCACATGGAAACGTTCAGCCGCGCATTCCGTCGCCAGTTTGGTTTAACTGCCCGAGCGCTGCGGGCGCTAAGCCTGGAAGGCTCCCATGTCCCTGGGAATCGGCTTGCGCAAGGAAGCGCCTGGTCCAGTTGGATAGCAGGAATGAAATAGCCTCTATGAACGTTCACTCTGGCACAGAAAGTCAATTCATTTGCACAACAGGTTAAATCCACCCCTCACTGATTGACGCCCTATTGCATGTTACATAACATCCGGGACATCTAATACGTCCTCAAGGAGCGAACATGCCACTGATTATCAACGATCAAGCCGATTACAGCTACGTCACAATACCTGGAGATCTTGATACCTACAATAAAATAGACGCACGTTTTGCTGCTGAGGCCCGTTTACGCTTTACTGGAAATAATCCCGAGCAAGGTGGCATATTCATACAGAGACGCGCCTTGCACGATTCCAATCCCACCGCGTTTGATTGGGTATTAGGGTACGAAGGATTCGGCCATCTCTATTTTCTGCGCCAGTTTGCTGGCAATTTACGGATCTGGCGAGTTCTGGCAGAGGCTATGATTTGGGAAGAGCCAGGGTTAAGAGTGGGTGACACCAATATTCGCCACCACGTTAATTTACTCGATGGCTCTTGGCATCAAATTGGTGTCAGTGTGGATCTAGAGGAAGTGAAGCTATACGTGGATGGAAGGGAGATGAAGATTGAACTGGTTAGTAATGTGCCAGCCGCGTATGTGTCTCAACCTGACTATTCCTTGATCATTGGTTTCACTTCACCGGAAGGATCATTACCTGAGCAAACCTTTGATGGCGAAATTGAAGAAGTGAGGCTTTGGAGGCAAGGCCCGGAACGTGAAAAAATGCGGCAATGGGCAAACCGTCGGCTGCAAGGCAATGAAGAAGGGTTGTTAGGATACTGGCCCATGAACGATACCGATGCGCGCGACTTGTGCGGCGGAAATCATGGCACAATTGTGAATGCATCAATCCGGCCGTCGAGTTATTTGCCAGACGTGAATAGTCCCGACGTTTTTCATGAAACCGTACTCGTAGAAGACTACAAACTGGGCCAGGAGGACGATAAGGCGCTAGAAAAAATCACGAGTTACCGTACGGTTGTGTCATTTTACAAACCTGATGGAAGCGCATGGCATGGGGAGATTGCTCTCTCTGCGCCAGAGCATTGTCGGATTGAAGTCGACGGCGATGTGATTGAACTAAGTCCGGCAGCTCCAGTGGTGGTCCGGGTCAATATTACTGGTCAAATGGAGTGGATGAGCGAAGTTAAAGACGAGACTGCGCCGCCGCCCATCATTATCACCGCAAGTAGTTTTATGCATGCCCAGGAACGTCTCATCGTGTATCGAGATGACGTTTTGCATCATAAGATGGCGGCGCTCAATGGTGCAAGTTTGCGCACCGATCAGCCTGGGCGTCCCGCCTTGCTAGATCCAACTCACTACACCCTCGAGTGCGCAAATGATTTTGCCCGATCCATACGGGATGTGATGGGTAGATATGCCAGTCCGCGTATCCAAGCCCATGCTCAAACGACAAACCCGAACTTTGTGGCTTTTCATCATACCGACATGGGATTGCCTTTAGGGGTGGCCTATGCAGTCAGACATCAATTGTCCGGGCAATCAGACTCGCTTGGGAAAGCGGTGACCGCTCCTGAGCGGCAGCTAAGGTACGCCGCCCCCTTGGGAATGCTCGCCGCCGCAAACCACGACTTAGTACGGGAAAGCCATTTTATGCTTCTCGCTACGCCGCATGGTGTGCAGCGCATAGAACTCGATGAGCATGGCTATGCGACGGAAAGCGCTAACATGGTATCAAACATGCGGATCGAGGCGCAAAGCCTGTCGAGTTTGTGGGATCGCTTTGTCAATGGCGCGACTAAGGCCACAAAAGTGCTTGTTAAGGTGACTGAAAGGCTAGTGCATGACGTCGTGACTAAGGCGACCCAATACATACGCACTATCAAGGCCACGATAGAAACAGCTATTGATAAGGCAAAAGAATTCATCATTGATACGATAGAAAGGGCCGCGAAACTAGTACAAGGTCTATTTAATTGGATAGAGAAACAGTATCATCGTTTCGTTGAGTGGGTGAGCGACAAGACGGGTTGGAGTGATGTGTTGTTGACGAGAGACGTCATTAAGCTTCAGATCAATGACGTGTTGGACGGTTCTGTCGCCATGCTTGGCACCCTAAAGCAACGAGCGGCGCGCTATTTCGGTGAATTGCAAAATCAATTGGACGAGCAATTTGACATGATGCGCAACCAGCTCATCAAGACTGGAAATTCGTCCGAATTCGTAGGTGCGAATCGTAGACAAGTCTTAGATGCGAAAGGTGGATGGCTTTTAAGAAAGCTGTACAAACACGGGCCTAAAGCAACTGTGCCTGAGTTCCACTCGCCGAATACTTTCTCAGATCAAGGAGAATTGGATAGGTTGATCCAACGTTTCATAAATGTCGTTGAAGATCCCAAAATCGGAGATGCATTGCTTGATGCGGTTGAGGGAATTCGCACCGCACTTAAGCGACCACAACAGGCACCACTAGCATTAATGGTGGCGGGGCTCGATAGTCTCAAGGCCTTATCACGCTTAGTGTTGGGCTTGACCGATGTGTTGCTTGATATCGCGCTTACGCTATTTCAGCAGGTGATAATCGCGATGCGTGAAGCGCTCAATGAGGAAATTAAGATCCCCTTTATCTCAAAGCTGTATCGCGACATAAGTGGTGGTCAGACTTTGACGATGCTTGATCTTGCCACACTAATCGTAGCACTGCCAGTCACTGTGGTTTACAGGCGACACAATAATGACCAGGCACCATTCAATAATGATGAATTGTCGCAATTGCGGCAACATAAACCGGTGCCCCTAGGAGCTTTGTCTAGTCCGCAAAGTTCCGCAAGATGGGATGAAATAAAATTCACTGTTGCAATTGAGAAAGACCTGGTCGATAAAGTATTAGTAATTACCGGTTTGACTTGTGCCATCACCTTATGTATTAACGCTGTAATCGAAACGGTAGCAGATATCATTGCGTTGGCACCAAATCTTCCCGACGCTAAGAAATCACTTGGCTCCGATTCGATGAGCCAGCTTCCCATAGAGGCTAGCGAGGGCTGTCTGCAACAAGGCTTGAATTTTTTATTGAAGATAGGCCTACAAATCCCATCACTTATCGCCAGCGTAACTTGTTTTTCGATACGCGGGACTGATAGCAAAGATGAGGGGCAAAAGACCACGCTGACGCTGTATGGAGCAGACATCGCGTATTGGTCTATCGGCATATTGCGCGAAGCAGCGGATTTTGTAGTTTCATTTTTCGATAAATTTTTCCCGGCCAAAATGGCCACGACAGTGAAAGTGAAGGGACTATCCAATGTCGGTGATGTTGTAACCGTTCTGACGAGTATGTTGGGGGCATTGCATTGTCTTTCAGCGGTGGCAGTCACTGTGTGCGATATCGTCAGAGCAAACGATAAAAACGTTAAGAATCCAGATTCCCCTCTTAAAATTGGTTTGATCGCAACGTCCAATCTGTGTAGCACTTTGCCAGGAACATGCAAATTTTTAGGTTTGCGCCCCTTGATAAATGCCAGTGAGGGGGTAACTTTCTTAGCTTTAGTGGCAGTAGATTTGTTTGCTAACATGGGCAGTGGCACGACAACTTTGTGCCTAGCTCTGGGTATAGGCTCGACTGCAACCACCGAAGCGGAGGTATGATGAGAACGCATTCTCCAATTTCGATGACACCAGATGGTGAATTTAGTTGTACGTGCGAACCTGGTGGCGGTATCCGTCTCTGGCTGCGCGATGGACATTTCGTTCGTGATGATAGAGTTTTGTTGCCAGGCATAGGCATCAGGGCGCTTGCTATGGGACTTGATGCTTGTTATAGCGAGGGGATGGACCCTGTCTACGTACTATGTCATACCGAGCATCCTAACACCATACAATTACATCGCCTGACGGACGAAGGATGGGTGCAACAAGGCTTGCCGAGCAGCATAGACTACTTGCTCCATAACGCTCAGGCGATAAAAAGCTTGGCGTTCAGCTCACAAGTATTTGGCGCAATGCTGATGACACTGAGTAATGAGGTGATTCACTTGCGCACTCAAGGGTATAGGCTGAATAATTCTTATGCAACGACCGAGTTTGCAATGGCTGAAATGGGATTTAGAAGCGAAGCTGAAGCCGTTGGTTTAGCGCTTGCTACCTATCCACCCGCTGCCGATGGTGCGCCGCCAATTAAATACCAAGGTTTGCAAGCCGCCGTGATTACCCTAGATGGGATTGAGTTTTATGATTATCGATTAGATCCTAATTGGGATTGGACCAAGGGATTAAGGCCGCGCAGACGTGAATGGTATAAAAACCAGCATTTTATACCCTTGCTCGAAGGTGGAGTGGGCGTCCCCACTTACAGCCCAGATGGAAATCATTTGTTTGTGAATGCTCGACACGGACGCGGGGTTCTTCATTTCCAACGTGATCCTTCAAGTGGGAATCTACAGCGGTCTGGTCATGTTGCGAGTGATCTGTCCGGCGTGCTTGGTGTCGCAGCATGTGAATTCAACGACAGACTACAGATTCGGATTGCGACCGAAACGATGTTCAAACTGTTCGAGCGAGATGAAGCAGGTAACTGGTCTGAATTGGGGTAATGATTGATCACTACCGTCAAGCAAAGTAGTCCTATGAAAATAGGAGTGCAGCCAAAACGGGCGGCAGCTTTATGTCGCCCATTTCGTCGTGGAAAGCAAAACTGTCGATGTTCCGAGGTTGAATTTGCCTACAAAAATAGATGCGTCATAGGGAAGGGGAACAAAAAGTGAAAGCAATTTTGCTTTCCGCTACGTCCGGGAAAGAGCAAATAACAGAACAGTATGGCAAAGCCAAGCCGGTTGCGGTCGCACCGGCGTTGATCGATCAATGCTAAAAGAAACGAAGGCAAGAACTGCGAGAATCGCCAACGCCAGCGCATAACCACGCTAAACCATCACGTATGCTGCCCGAGCTACTCTAAATGTGGGCGAGGGATGATGGCTCTACGGCGGGCAGCATCAGGTGGTTCCCTGCCAAGTGCCAACCACATTAAGATTAGAAATGGTGATAGTACAATCAGACTGATCGGTGGGACAGGTATTCAGTACAAAGAAATAGCCTGTTTCAGAGCCGGTGGGCCCTGCCAATGTCGCCGTGCCTATGTTACTGTTGACGCTGTTGGAGACGCTGACCGCAATCGTGCCATCGGAATTGGTGGAAAAGTTTGCAGTGATGGAACCTGTCCAAGGTCCAGTTGCGCTGCCAGGATAGATGACGACCTGTTCGCCTTGGCCTGCAAAATTGCTGTTCAACCCATCGCCAGGTCCCCACCGGCTTTCAATGAAATCGACTTCCTGGGTGTTCTGCCAAGCCTTGCAATAAATCCAGAATGCAAGCCAAATGGCGCTGCCGTCCGACTTGGTGTAGTTGACCACCTCGAAATCGAAAGTGATCTGGGTAACTCCACCGGTTCCCAGGAGGAAGTTGCATAAATTATTGGTGCAGATGGTGCGACAGTCGTCGCCCGCGTTGATGGCGATACTATCGGCGTTAATCGTGGTGTATTGCAACCAGTTGGGGTTGCATGTGCCACCTGGCTTTCCGTCTGGAGTCTGTTGCATACACCCGACGGTGCCGTCATCGCCGCACACACTGCCAGTAAACAGTGCTGGCCAATTGGAGGGCCACTGACTTTGCACGCTATCACACGGACAGGCGTTGGTTCCCCACGCTACATTGGTCTGGATGAAGAGGCCTGCCACCACATTTTCTGCGGCAACATCGCAAACATTGTAATAATTCGGAGCGCCCTGAATAGAAATTGCGAGACCTGGCGTAACACTGACAGTGCCAATGGTTGGGATGATGGAAGACTGCGCAGCGGATACAGTACCCATTACGATACTGTTCTGCGTAATTTGAATTTCGCCTAGTGAACTGTAATTTGCGACAGAAATAGAAACAAGATTGTTTGCCATAAATTGCTCCGAGGTGGTTTGCTGGTCGCTGTGGATGCTGGTGCCTATCATCATAAATCCGCTCAGATGGCCTTTCGTGTTGGCGTAGTAAGGAAACATACTTACAGCCTGGAAACGCGAGAAGCTGGGGAGGTCGATTGCTTCATTTATAAAGTGCAAAACTTGGCAATTAATTATTATTTAAGTTAGCTATTATTACAAGTGAAAAAAGGTTAACTTTTTTAGCCCCGTTCCATCAATCGAATCTTCATTCCATTCCACGTATCAGAACCAAATTCTAGAAGCTTACAGATTATTCAAGCTAGCGAAGGCTGCGAACTTAGAGCCCCTGAGAGCAAAAATCCATTTCTGAACAATGTCACTCGGCGCTTAAGTTTGGGCGTCCAAAAAACAAATTATCTACGCACACGAGGTTGGACAAAAGGGCAAACGATTTGGCGGCTTTGGGGCGATTCCGGCCCTTCGCTGAGTGCCGCAGTGGGCTGGAACTCGCCATCTGGAAAACAACCTTATGCATATGCAAGGAATCTGTGGCCGTCCGCCAGTCGCAGTTATTGTCGGTTCGCGCCGATGGATTGCAGGTCGGCGCAGCTGAATGCAGGTCGGAGCGTTTTCAAACGCAGGTTGCTACAGCTAAGCCCTGGTTTATGAACTGGGTAAGCTGTACACGAGGACAGGAAGTCCAGAGTCCATCACGTTTAATTTGGCTGATCTGAATATACGGGAGCTGGTCGGCGAGGATGGTGACGACCTGGCAGAGCTGTCCAGGAAAGAGTTGATCGCACGCTGTATGGCCATGGTCGCGCTGAGCCTATTTGATTCGTGGCAATAGGTACCGGATGTTTACGTTTGCACCCAATTTCTTTGGAGGTGCTTCCAATACCTCGTCGCCTGGCTCCATTTCCGCGTACATCACATTGCAACAAGTAGGCATCAAATGGTTAGGACCAGGATAACCGCCAACCGTTCTGTGCAGTGCGCCAGCGTGGACGTCAAGGTGGGCTACTCCTGCATCAATTGCCTCATTGAACATTTTCTGTAATGCAGTTTGGAAATCCAGTTTTGCGAGGCGAAATTCCTCTATCTGGCTTTGGTCCCGCATCGACGATCCTGGTCGACTGCATGTCGGTGTAGCCACTTCCTGGCGTGGTGATTGTTGGAATGTCGCTGCCTTGCCAGTAAGTGGGTCGAACTGGCACACTTCCATTTCAGGTAACTGGTCGGTGACGATCTCACCAATCTGTTGTCGGCCTTGACGGCGTTCGTCAAAGTTGCCCAGCGATATGTGTACTATGTACACTACAGTGGGATCGGATGGTTGATCATCACTCTCGAGAAACCGCACGGGTCGTGCAGGTGATGCGATGCCCGGTTTGTCGACGATTCATTGTTCATTGCCTGCACCTATGCAGCAACTGTCGAAGAACTCTCGACGCACACTGTCCAAGAAAACGGCCGCAACCCATCATTATTGCCCTGGCTGCTCGCCGCTATTGTGGTATCGCCCGTGCAGACTCAAGTGGGAACGGAAATTTTGACGGACGTGTATATCGGTGTCGAAGATGTTCACGTCGACAATGCGGACCACGTCTTTGATTTCGTGGCAAAGCATCGAACGATACGAATTGAAGATCAGTTCAAGGCACTGGTAGACAGGGGTGAAATTGATATCGCCGCCGCAAGCAAGACCGGGATTGGGCAGAGAACGATAAAGCGTCTCTCGCGGCTGCTGGACGCGGAGTAATATCACAAGGCGAAAGGGGGGGCGTGAGCCCCCATTCTTTATTTCAGCAGGCACACGATTGTAGTGCGACCTGACCTACAGAATTCCTGAAATCACTACATAGATCATAACAAGATGACTTTTGGTAATTTTTAGGCTTACAAGCAATTTCCGGCCATAACTCGGCGGCCCCAATTTCACGTGGCGTAGTGGAAAGCAAATTTGTCGACGTTGTGAGGCCCAATTTGTCTACAAAAATGGTCGCTTAATAGGGGAGGTAACAAAAAGTGTAGGCAAATTTGGTTTCCGCTACGATTTTCCATTAGACTTCATATCTTTACATAATTACAATTTGCTGGGGTAGCGGCGAAATAAAAAAAGAATGAAAAAAAATATCTTGGAATTCTGGCGAATCATGGAGTTGGCCAACTTGCCTGATGCGCCGAACGGCAAAATAGAAGAGCAGCTTCCGTGGAAAAAAGAAACAACAGGCAAAGCGGAGACAAATTTCTTGTATGTTGTCTATATTGGTATCTCTTCCAAGCGTAATATCGTGGAATGGTGGCAAAACGCCGTCCTCGAACCATCGACTCTCGACGAGGATACCTATGAGCGGGTAGGGCCAGGAGATAGTTGGCTAGCCGCGTTTGCTGTAGATTCAACCGGGAAGATAATGCCCGACACCTACATTCAGGCAGGCTACTCTGCTACACCAAGTTTGATGAAACTCGGTCAACTCGATCGTATTTCAGGACTACTGTCGGATGCCACGCAAGACTTTAAAGATCGGCACACGAATAGTCCTCTTGTCGACGCAGTGGATGAAACGGATATATGTAACGAATTCAAATTTTTAAAAGATCGAACTGATGTTGCAGAGCTGAAAATCAAGTACGATTATCAGATCAAAAAGATCTACATCAAATCTTCCGTAGACGCTTCAACACAAATCATTCAATTCTTAAATTCGTTCTTTCTTGATGATCTTCAGATCGCAATCAAGGAGGTTGACACTGAATTGAGTGCGCCACTTAGCAGGTATCTCAATAGTGAAAAGCCTCCAGAACGTGTAACTGACTTGTTAGAGAATACCCATTCGTTGGTCGCACATGTCAATCCAACACAATTTGGCATTGGCCGTTGGCCCGCATCTGCAAAATATCATTTAGCTGTGGCACAGCAGGCCGCAGTAAGCGAAATACTGAAGCTCTCTGATACATCTGGGTTGGTTGCTGTGAATGGGCCGCCTGGTACGGGAAAGACCACGCTGCTTTGCGATGTCATTGCAGATATAATTGTCCAGCGAGGACTAAGACTTGCAGCATTGTCCAATCCAGATGGGCTATTTCTTGCCGGGATTAAAATTAGTGATTCAAGTTTTTATCCAATTGCTCCAGAGATAATGGACGGCAGTGAAATTGTCGTTGCTAGCAGCAATAATTCAGCTGTAGAAAACATTAGCCTTGATCTTCCAAACATCAAGAAAATCGATGGAATCGAGCATCCCTCTGCAACATATTTTGTGAGAAATGTTGGAGCGTTGCTGAAACGGCAATCGATCAACAACCCAAGCGTTGACGACAATGAATATATTGAGTCAACAGATCGACCGGAAATTGAAGGTTGGGGCATCATTGCCGCTGCTGCTGGGAAGAGCAGCAATCGGAAGAAAATAGCTAACGTGGTTAGTGACATCAAAAATGAATTATTTTATAGTACTCAACAGATTCAATCTGAACAAGTCGCTGATTGGCTAAAGGCTAAATGGCAAGAAGAAAAGGATCACTTGCTGCGAAGCGTACTCGCTTTCAAAGAGGAGCAGGTAAAACTGAATGAACTGTTTGAGGCAGTAATCCTGCTGAACTATGTGAAGCACAAAGAGAAAGTCGAACACGCCATAACATCCGCCCAAGTTTTACGCAATAAATTGAGAAGCGATCCGAGAAATTCGTTTTTTAGCGTTTGGCAAAACACGAAACTAGCCTTTGAAAGCAAACGTAAACTACTTGACGCGAGAAAGCCGAATGGATTTTTGGAGTTCGTGCTTCGACTATTTTGGCGTAAATCGAAGGCTGAAAAAGCATGGGACGCCGAAGAACTAGCATTCAAAAAGTCCGTTTGGGCACTTGACTATGCTACAGCATGCGCACGTTTAGAGGAGAGGGAGAAGATATTTGACAATCGAATACAAAGTATTCAGCTTCATTGGCGAATGTATTCTGATACGTACAAATCAAATTATCCAACGCTAGATACATCGCATCTCTTCTCGTCACAGGAATACCAAAACCGAATAGAACTGATTAGAAATGTACGTTTCAAGTCGGATAAGAAAAACGATTTCATCGACATCGCGGACAAAGTTTTTTTCTCCACTAGGCTGAAGAGACACAATCGCAGTCTATGGGTGTCAAGAGATTTTGATTTGTTGCGTGCACAAATATTTGTGCACGCAGTACGGCTGCATGAATTGACGATCCGAGTTCAAGCCGGGAAATTTTCAGCGAATCTTGAAATCGTTCAGCAGATGCTATTCGGCGCAAGTGCCAGTCAAAAAATTGGCGCAACCCAATTTCCTGTCGTGTGGCAATCCTTATTTTTCCTAATTCCAGTCATATCGACCACATTGGCTTCGATGTCAAAACTGATGCGCAATATAGGGAAGGAGCAAATAGGCTGGATGTTGATCGACGAGGCTGGGCAAGCAACTCCGCAATCGCTCGTGGGCGCACTTCAAAGAAGCCGCCGTGCCGTGATAGTTGGAGATCCGCTACAGATCGAACCAGTTGTCACAACTTCGCCAAAGATAGCAAGCATGCTTCAGCAGCATTTCAAAGTGACGAATGCATGGAATCCACTCATTCAGTCCGCACAGACGCTCGCCGACCGAACCATGAACATCGGTGCCAACGTGAATTCGAAATGGACAGGACTTCCGCTGCGGTCACACAGACGCTGTGATGATCCTATGTTCTCAATTTCAAATATAGTTGCTTACAACGAGCAGATGGTGTCGGCGACTAACAATGATTGTCTGATCTGCGCAATTCCTAACAGCATTTGGATCGACGTACAAACCCATTCACCGACAAAGGTCAACAACCAAGAACTAAATGCATTGAAAGAAATAATTTCTACATTTTCTCAAAACTGGCCGACGACGATAGACAGTAAAGGAGGAAAAACGGTCGCTAAAGTGTATGTGATTACACCATTTCGCGACGTAAAGGACGCAATTGAAGAAACTTTAAAACCTTTCATGAAGAAAGGGGTCGGCCTGCTGGAATTTGGGACTACTCATACCTTTCAAGGTAAAGAGGCTCCTGTGGTGATATTCGTTTTGGGGTCAATTACAGGCGACAAGGGACTCGGTAGTCGGACATGGGCATCGAAATCTCCGAACCTTTTAAACGTCGCTGTAAGCCGAGCAAAGTCTTTGTTTGTGGTAATTGGAAATTACAAGGATTGGTCATCATTGGAACACTTCAAAGTTCTTGCACGGAAAATTCGTCGTGTTGAGCGCAGCTTTGTCTCCGAAATACTATCTCAGCAAACACTCATAACCTCTCCCGAATCTCAGAATATTGACCAGGTTTTCCACTCCGTCAAGCAAAGTAATCCTGTGAAAAAAACGAAGTAAAAGTGCCAACAAATGGATGGATTTTTTCAATCAGTCGAACAGAACCAATACAAAGCATCCACTTACCAATTTTGGTTTGTTCGCAGAATTACTTCGCTTGACGCTAATCTTCGTCCGCTGATGTATCAGCACTTCCGTCCGGGCTGGAGAGTTCTTCCTGGAACTGAACCATCATGTTTGCTTGTAAGCGGGTCGATTGGTCAACGGATAGAAAGTCAATCCGTCCGTTCGGCAACATCCGAACTCGCTGCAGACCGTCGATGCCACGAACGACGTTCGATGAAAAATACATTTTTCCCTGCCGAAGCTGTTCTCGAAGCAGATGCAACCGCCGTTCGAATTCAGCGCGCGTCTGCGGGGATTTCATTGGTTTTATCATGGTGCTAGTTTAACTTGTTTAGTTTATTGTCGATCACAAGGACAGGCTCTTGATTGACCATTACAGTCCAGACTAGAAAGCTTCCAGCCGGAAGCTGAATAGCAGCTTTGCGGACTCCAAGCATGCATCCCTCGTTTTCAGGCATGCCAACATTATGGACCTCGAACGAGCGCCCATTCCGCCAAGTTTTTTGTATGATATCGCAGCCAGCCACGGCGGCGGCGCTCATGAAGGACGGTGAAGGGACGGCCGGCGGGAACGTGCCGAACAGGGTCTCGTGATACTGAGCCGCGAGTGGTCGCTGCAAAAAGGGAAAGTCATCGTCTTTAGTGCTGCTCCCCAATGGACCGGATAGCGGGTGGAATGCGCCCCAATTCCGCCCGTCCTGTGTCTATGCCTGTAAGCCCGACAAGTTGGGTGGGAGCTGTTGTTGTATCGATGCCGCCTCTGATGAGAGCGAGGTCACAAGTTCGAGTTGAGACTGGAGCTCCTAGCTGTGAAATTTCCAGTTCCGCCCCCCTGTTGTTGCCGTCTATCTTTCCAAATGAGCGGACCTCTCCGGAGAGAATTTCAAATTGACTATTCTTGCCACGAGGTTCCAGTATTTTGTGGAATAGGTGTACAAGAAAACGATTAAGTGCATAGGCTTTCGTAAAGTGGCCCTTGAGAGTAACAATGGTTACTTTTTTTACGTCCTTACGAAGCATTGAGCGAATGGCGCGGCGTAGCCTATATCCCTCAATCTTTACGAGTTCGGAAACGATATCCTTAAAGACCTGGTCAAGGGATTCAAAAATATGTTTCCCAGAGGTCCAGATAGCTCCGCCCATGGTGTACCCATCTGCCGCACCAACCTTCGCCAATGCCTTGTCGATATGGCGTGAGTGTTTGAGTGGGGGCCTACTCCCTTGCTTGTGCGCTAAGATTTCATCCCAAATGGCAAGTGGGTGAGGCCACTCAGGGGCCACCAAACATCTCAAAGCATCTTGTAAAGCGCCATCGCCAGAACCCAGTATGCCCACAGCAGGAGGCTTACAAAAACCTAAATTATCGTCAAGGATTAAATCTGGTTCCCAGAACGAAACATGCTCGTAATCATCGTAAGGAACTTTGTCTTCGGCATATTCTCTTGTCTCGGTGCCAAATCCGACCGCATAAATAATGTATTCAAATTTGAATGGATCGGCTTGTAAACCGGCTATTTCGAGTACGACTTCGGGAAGATTTGTGTCATTTAAGGGTATGCCGTGAATGCTGATGTGGCCAGCCAACGTATCCAATAGTTCTCCCTTGGTTTGCTCAGCCAAAGATGTATTGGCGAAAAATATCTCCCGGGATGATAAGTTTTTCGTTGTGAGAAGCTGTTTTCCGTTTTCCGTCCAATCTATTAGACTCGGTGCTAGTGCTCTAGTTAAAACTTTGCCAAAATCTTGAACAGTCAAAGGCTTCTCAATAGTTAGCTCGAGGGACGGAGCACGCATATTGCCGAGTAAATTCGGACTAGCAAGCGGAAAAGCGTGCTGCGTGTGGTTTGGGTGAGGCCACTCATACATTGCGGTACTGACATATCGTTGCGCTTTGCTGCGCAACACTCCACCTGGCGCATTTTCTGATTTTTCAATGATTACAAAGCTAAGGCCGCACGCTGAAGCCTCCTTTGCTGCCGCGAGTCCAGCTGCTCCAGCGCCGACTATAAGTAGTTGGAAATTGCTATCAGTCTCATCGTTTTTTCGAGCAACCAAGCCCTGTTCAAACAGGGCGCGAATTAGTGTTTGAGCGCGGACGATTTGGTCGCGTAAACTTATGCTCGAGAATCGATAGCTGAGGTCAAACTGACGAGGTGCAACTTTGCACGCCAGGAGAGGGAGAGCATCAGAGGGGCAGTCTAAAGGCTTCATTATTATGTATTTTCCAGAATAGACCGTAGTGTTTTTCTGTCTGAAGTGAACAGCACGGGATGATTTAGCATTTCTCGAACACCTCCGGCTCCAGGTGCTTGGCCTTCTGGACCATTCCCTCCGCCTTCGCCTCCACCACGGCCTCCTCCAAAGCCTCCACTTCCACCGTCCCCAATTGAGCTTAGTCCAAAGAAAGCTGCAGACGATTCCTCATCTGTCCGCCGTTGAATCGGTTCTGATGAATTTTTTTCGAAGTCAGACACTGTGTCTTGCGCGAAGCGAGAAGTAACGAGCTCCAATGAATCGTGCTGCCATAGACCGTTATGCAGCTCAATTAGTCCATTATCTCCTGCTTTAAGTGCTATGAGATGAAGTCTTCCCAATTTAGGCTCGATCCAATCAGACCACCATTCAAGGCCTCTAAATCGCTCTGTAACCTCATGCTTCTCGTTCACAAAAAGAACCTCCACCCATACGAGGTTGTTGCTACCGTATTGACTAATAAAGAGATTCCCATGGGGCTGGCTTTTCAATATATGAGGCTGTTCCCAAAGCTCCAGGCCGTAAAGTTTAGCTCCAAGGACGGCAGCAGAAGTCATTTTCTCGAGGGTAGTGAATCGTGACTTCGGTGTATGGACTAGCCGTAAAATTTCATCCGCATAGGGATTTGTGTTTGGGTTAAACCTTGACGTCATTGTTTTTTGCGTATTTGGTTGGTTTAGACTGAATACATTAATTACGTGATTTTTTGAATTTGCTCTTCACGTAGTATGTCAGACTTCTGTGCGAACAAGAAGGCTCGCCTGACAGTCTGGATGAAGGGGAAGCTCTGTTGGAGGTCTGCGCGATTCTTGACGGTGACGAGATAGTTGCTGCGGTTGCTAATAGTAGCCATGACGGGTTCTCAAAAGTTGATGGAAATCTGTGAAGAAAATGGACTCAATTCATAAATATCTTATACAAACAAGTGCCTGAGTCCTACAGCTTCCCTCCCTTAGAACTAAATTTTTATGGATAATGAATGATCTGCGGTTGCAGCTCGCGCTGTGCACCTAGATCTTGACGCGCAATCTCTTGGAGTTCGAGTGCGAACTGGCTAACATGTGCCCCATATTTGCGTCCACCGTCAGGGTCAATGACGTCTAGCACAGGATCGGGATCTTCATTCGACCCCGCAAGCCAGTAAGAATTCGAACGTGCCTATAAGGTGCCGTGGCCGAGAAGATAGCGGTTCCCACCCATAGCGGGCCCTTTGACGACAACAACGAACGGTAGCCTTTCGGCGACAGTGAGCTGGGAGGCTCTGCAATGAGATTCAGTTGCTGTGCTAGTTCAGCGATCTCAGCGCCCGTAACACCTTGATTCGTGCGAAAGGCGATTAAGAAATTGTTACCCGCGATTTCCGCGGCCCTATCTTCCGAGATGACAAAGCCCTGCTTCCAGGACATCAGCATCGCTGTAGCTGCTGCCCAACAGCTCATTGTCTTAGACTGGGCGATTACGGGTACTTGGTAAATGATATCTGGCATGATCCAACCTTTCATGGTGTATATCGAGAACTCACTATCGCACATGCGACAGCTCCGGCACTGAAATTCTAAGATTCCTCCACAATACTCACAACATCGTCACTTCTTTACACTGGTCCTCCATATTGATAGAGGGATCCAAAGGCAGAATTTTAGACTGCAGGTCCCCATCGCTCCAACGCCTCCAGTACCAAATGCAGCTCTTCAGCTCCTTGGCAAGGGGTAGTCGCGCCGCCTGCAGACCATTCACCATGACCAGAAACACCCACCCACATACAACGTCTACATCACCTATCCGATTGTACTCTTGACATTCTGGACGTTCGGGCGGTAATCGCAGCAACCGTAGGCTGCGAGGCATAGTCGCAGGAGGCTGATTTCGTGCGCATCCTTTTCTACCACGGCGTGCAAGCAGTAGTACAGTCCGCAGGCGCACCGCGGAGTACAAAGGAAATCGGGGCAGCGCGAGAATGAAGTCGAGCAATCGATTCATGATGTGGTCTATTGGCTAAATTGGGAGACCGGTTGCGGGCGCAAGGAACTCTTCTTGCGACTCCGGCAAGTACAGCTGGCCGTTGCGGTCCGATTTAATAACGTACAGCGAAGACGGGCCAAGGTCAGTGGCCGGACGGCTCATGTACCAGACAAAATCGGCGTGGCGCTGCATCAGGCCTAAGCGAAAACCTCTCGCCGGATCGACCAGGTCTATCCGGCGCGGCAGTGGCGACTGCGCATGCTGGGGAACTGCGATCCGCCAGGTCTTCTCGTTATCGCCTGCTGTGCGTAGCAAGGTCGCATACAGCGCTGGCGGCGGTTCGACCACGGGTTCGTCGGTCATGTTAATGCGCAGGGTGTGGCTTGGTGCCTCTTCGCCCTTCCAGTCCAATCTGACCTGATCGAATTTTCGATACTCATCATTCCACAGCTCTACTTCCCGCTCCTTTTTCAGGCTCACTTTAAGACACAGCATGTCTCCAGCTGAAAAGCGCGCCGGACTTCCGTCCGCCTCGCGCAGCGCCGCCAGCGGTAGTTCGTACACTTTCGCCAGATTCAGCTCTACTATTTCCTTGCTAAAGATGTGCAGGTTACGCTGCTTTCCATTCCGATCCTCCAGCTTGGCGCACAATTCCGAAGTATAGGTTTTAAGGTCAAATTTTTCCTTAGGTTTGATGTCACCGCCGCTGCTGACTTTCTCGGATTCGGCGAAGGCCTGGGCAATATCCTCCATCGGTCGCTCATAGCGCAGGTCGGCCATGAACGTGACGACCCCAAGACGCTGGACTTTGCCGCGGTCGGCCGACAAGGAAAACACACATTCCCCGCGCGCGGACTGGCGCGGCGCGGGCTGCAAAAGTGCAAGTCGCGCTGCCTCGGTAACCGGTGGCCCAGCCAGATCGCGGTTGTAAGACGGATCGCTAAAAATCAGCGTTGCCTGGGTCAGCGGCATGGCGCCGCGTTCCTGCGTTACCGCGTAAAGTGGGGTGCGCAAGGTCAGCGGGGCGCGCCTCCAGCCGGAAGCCAGCGATTCCTGTCCCTCGACGGGGACGTCGAGCCGAAGCCACTTGGAGATTTCTAATACCGGCGGCGTGCCGGGCTCGGGATGCACAGTCCATTGTAACTCGATGGCGGGCAGCGGTCCAGGCTGGCGAAGAGCCTGCACCAGAGCATCCAGGGGGAGTACCGGGTCCTCGTGTTGGTTCTGGCGCGGGTCGAGTATCACGGTCACTTTTGCGCCGTGGTTGAAGGGCTTGAGAGGTATGGTTTTGATGGTTTTGAACTCGGCGTCCACTTCGCTGACCTTGAACCAGCGCATCGGGATATCAAGGTCCCCAACGTGCAGGCTGGCCCGTGTTTTCATAGCGCCATCGATATTTTCCAGCAGAAGGCGAGCGAATACTTCTAGCGGCTTAATTGGGAACAAATCTACCGCGTTAACGGTAAGTATTTCGATATGACATTCGACCTTGAGAGCACCATTCCAACGCTCACTGACCACGCCATTGGTCCCCGGGCTGGCAACAACGGTGACGCTCCAGGCGACGACTTCTTTCACGTCGAAAGGTGCCGAGGTACCCTGCACAATATCTGCGGTGCTTCGCCAAGCGGCAAATGCCTGTAGCCGATGAACAGCCGACGCCTGGATGCGCCGGTCGGAACTTGCGCGCTCGAGTAAGTCGGCATTCTGTGGTAAAGGGCCTGGCCGTGGTGTGCGCAGCTTACGGGCGAACGACGAACCTGCCTGGGCCGGAGCGCCGAAACGCGTGTTGGTGGGGTCGAACGCGAAGATGCCAGCAGCGGCGTCCGCATCGAGGCGGGTAAGCAAGCGTGCTCGGCGCAAGGTCAGAATGCCCGCGCGTTCACCCACCGATGTGGTACTGGCCAACGCCGGCAAGAATGGCTGGACGGAGCGACCTGTGGCTGCGCTGCCGTGAATCGTGGCAAGCGCTCCGGCAACATCCACGTCCGCAGGCAGACGCACCAGCGGGCTTGCGTCGTTGAGCCAGCCGATCGGCGGACCAGCGAGCGGCAGGGTTTGCAAAGGCAGGTAGAGCGGCACCTGAGTTTGAGATACCCAGACCAATCTCGGTGTGGTGGCCTTGGATGCGAGTTCGACAACTGAACCGGCATGCGCAGGCAGGTGCATGGAGCGGGTAAGCCCGGCCAGACCAGAGCGCACCCAGGGTGCCTTGTCATTTACATCGCGGATTGGCTCGCTACGCCCTTCCTGCGGCGGCGACAGCCAGGCCAGAATACCGTTTGACGCTGGCAGCGCGGCCGCACCACGCGAAGCGTCGGCAAACACATTTTGCCCAGGAGACGCCGCTAGAAACTGGTCTAGTGCAAGCGCCCCCACCAGGCCCGCGCTTGCCGTGCCGTCCGACTGACTGAGCATGTAGGCACGTGGTGCCACGTCACGCCGCATCGCGTGTTTGCGCAGAAGCGGTGCCAGACTCTCGCCGCTTTCCTGCGGACCTCGCCACTCGCTGTCGCTCAGAGCATCGCCGAGGACCCAAAGGCGCGCAGGCTGTGATACCTTGACAAGCTGCGGTTCCTCGGAAGACTGCGGTGGTGAGTTGCGCATGGTGATCGCAGCCGCCATCGAAACACCCCCTCCATCGGTGCGGAACGCCCCCGAAACCAGCGACAGGGCTTCAGGATGCTGGAAGGGCACATCCATGGACTCGAACAGCTGGTGTACAGATACTGCCGCCGCCACGAAAAACGGGGTGGTCGCGAGTGGATAAACCACGTTGGTGGCCCGCGTGTCGAAACTTTGTTCTACCAATGCGGCAGTGACCAGTCTGGCATCGGCCAGCTTTCCGTTGGCCAATGCTGCCGTCAGGGCACCGTACGACGAATTAGACGGCGACGCAACTGTGGCTCGCGTGTGCGCGACGAGGCGAGCGGCAGCGCTGTCATTCCAGGCCACTTCGATCGTCTGCGAAACTTCGCTGCACTGTCCCAGCGTCTTGCCCAGGCCGGCCAAGATGGGCAGGCGCAACAAAGGTGCCGCCTCGTCCCGGTTGATTCGCAGAATACCGAGAAAACCACCACCGATCATGATGGCATCGGCCGTCTGCGCAGTCCAGACAGCGTTGCGCAGTTTCGCTCCAAGTGCGCCCTCCAGAACAGTCGCGCTGGCTCCAAGGCCCCGATAGCGCATACCCGGATCGTTACCCGCATCGCCCCCGCCAGCCTTGTTTGCCATGTAGCGCGCTGCAAACGTCGAGCTGTCCGCCTCCGCATTCGCGGCAGGGCGCGGAATCAGTCCCCCGGTTCGTCCGATCGCAACTGCCTCCACGCCTGACCACGCGAGCGCCGTCCCGTTGCGCTCGAGAGCATGGCTGACGACCGCTACTGTCAGCCAGGTCGCGGTTGAACCCGGCTTCAAGATCGACGCAACCAGGGTCATTGCGACGGGATGGTCGTTGAGTTCCCAGGTCGCTGTATGCGTCGCTGTCGCCGAATTATCCAGTTGCACGGCAATCCGTCCGGACACTGGCTTGGGGTCGGCCGGGACAGGTACTATGACGGAGCTTGATTTCGCCGCTGGCCACTCGATGTCGCTTTTCGCCGTGAGCTTCGCGCTGATGGTTGCCTCGCCAGACCATTTGGCACCTGCCTTTTTCGCCTGAAGTGCGAATAGCAGGCTTGCATCATTGAACGCTATGCCCTTGCCGACCAAGGTGCCTTCGCCCTCGATGGCAGTCTTTGGGCTCAGTTGGATCAGTGTTCCTTCGCATCGTCCTGCACTCAAGGCCATGCTACCTGGTTGCGCTTGCATGCCTGTGTCGAGCCGGGCGATCAGGGTGGTCCTCAGCATACCGGCCGTGCCGAAATCTCCCCCGCTTGGATGATCAAGGCACTATTGTCGTCCTTGAAATCGGCGAATGCTTGCGATGGAAGGTAACCGAACAGTCTGCACGGGTCACCTCTGGACTCCCACAGCACGATGGGCAGATCGTCTTTTTGTTCCGGCCCCACGGGATGGATGCTGACTTGCCGGTTCCATTCGAGACGCGGCACTAGGGATTTGAGGCTGCCGTCAGCCAAATCGTGGCTGGTGGTGATCATCACTGTCTTTATGCGCAGCCACGCTTCGCCCGGTTTGCCGGTCTGATTCGACGGGTTGGTGACGCTGATGATGACAGTTCCGGACAGCACTGGTGGACCCGAGCTGATTTGCGGGATGCCAGCATTGAACGGCACTCCGCCCATATCGACGTCCAGGCTCTTCCCCGCCAGGACCAATCTCTTCCCCGCTTGCAGTTCCGCGGCGATGACGATCCGGCGCTCCTCTTGTTTCTCGTCAAGGGCCTGCAGCACGAAGCGCAGGTCCGCCTTGAGAAAATTGGCAACCGCCGGGCCGCCGGTTCGCGGCACACTGATCGCCAGCGTGATCAGATTGCCAGCGGCACCGCTAGCGCCAGCCTGAGCGACTAGGTCGAGCCGGCAGACAATCTCGATCTTGGACAATTCGCCCGCTTCCAGCTCGACTCTCTGCAAATGGACGGGTTCCAGCAAAAAACCTTCGCATGCAATTTCGCTGCGGCCCTGCAACAACGTCGCGCCGCCTTCCGGCCCGGCATCGGCGAAGCGCCATTCCATGCCTTGGCAGGCGAGCGCCGCGGCATCAAACATGCCGTTGAAATCGTTCTTCCCCGGACTGGCCGGCAACCGCGCCAAGATTTCGTCCAGAAACAGCACATCCTTGAACCACAGTTGCAAACCGATACCGTTTATTTCGACTTCCAGCGGCCTGGCCAGTGTGGCCAAGAATGCACTCGGCCCAGCACCGTCAAAGTTGACCGGACGCTTGATCAAAAGGCCGCTAGCCTCTGCCGGCAGGGCACCTGCTCCGGCATTATCCAGTTCGTAGCCATTCGAGGTATACGTTGCGGGACTGTAGCCGACGATATCGACTGACTCGCCGCCCGCGGCGCTGATGTGGCCCGTGTATCCGAGCAGGGCGGCATTACCCGATAGAGTGTCCTGGTCCAGTGTCAAAGTACCATAAGGCAAGGGACCTTCACCCTCGTCGATGCGTAGTTCGGGATTCCAAGTAGTGCCATGCAGCAGAGTGGTAGCTACAAAGTGCTTGGATGAGCCAAGTGCCGTGTAGTCGCTCATATAGCTTTGAGCGACGCGACAATTCTGATGTTTGCGCTCCTGCTCGTCCCAATAGTCGCACAATATCGGCCAATCCAGCACACTGGGAACCGGTATCGGCGGCGCGTCGGCGCTCGCGCCATCGGCGGTGCCAGGCGGGAGGGAGGCGGTTGCGAATGCTTCGTCGAGCAACGGCAAGTCGAAGCGCGCAGCACCAAGCAGTTGGTTTTGCGGCGTCCGCCGGGTCCCTGACAGTTCTATCCCCGGCAAGCCGACACAGGCGAAAGCGATACCTCGTTCGGCCAGCGGGACCGGCTTGCCCGGCCAGCGTGCCACGCCTGTCAGGTCAAGTCCGGAGCCATCGAGTGCGAGTTTCAGCAAGGGACTGACCGGATTGCGCACCAGCCTCGCAAGCGGTATCGGCGCGTCTTGGGGAGCGGGCACCGGCTGGAACAAGGCAAACGGCATCAGATCGCGGCTCTCCAGCGGCCGCGGCGATCCTGCCGCGCGCGTCATCGGCATGGTGGCGACCAGTGGCATGCTTGCATGGCGCAGCCATGCGACTGCCGGCCAGGGAACCGTCGATCCGGGGCTGGCCAGGCCCACAATGCACTTTTTCCATGCTTCCAGCTCGCGCAGCGCTTCCGCAGGCTTGATCACCTCCTCGGACCAGCGCTGCGCGCCGGTGTTGAAGGACAAGGTGAGGTCCTTCCAATCGAGCAAGGGATCGTCGTCGGGGTTCGGAATGGACAAGGTCAACTCACGCAAGCCAGCGTGAATAGGCGCGATCAGTGGAGGTGCAGGCGTGGCCATGGCAACATCGATGAACGATCCAGGGCCTGCGCCCAGACGCGGCAATCCCTCGTACGCATCCGGGCAGTCTCCCGATACCCACAACAGGCCGCGCGTGGCGATGGTGACACCCTTGAGTTGTACCCTCGCGTCAGCCAGCTTGGCGGCAGCCCCCGGCTTGATGGTGAGCGTGGCTTTCACAGCAGCGGCAGTTTCGATGGTAATTTGCCACGGCGGCGTTGCAGGCGGCTTGGCCAGTACCGTGCTTTCGGCAGACTCCGGTCCCCGCGCCATATTCGTGCTTTGGTAGCGCAAAAATCCATTTAGAACGCTGGCCGGCTGACCAGCCGCGAGCGTTTTTGCAGCTAGCACCTGATCGCTTTCAGTATCGAGCGGCCCCAGGTTCGGTACCGGCAGTTGCAGCCAGCCATCGTCCAGCGCCACAAAGGCAGGTAGCAAGGGTCGGCCATAGGCTGCGCCAAGGGACTGCCCTGTGTCGGCCTTGTACGGAACAGGAGGGGGTGCGGACAGTCCATATGCGCCCCGCAAGTCCCCTGCGAGACGGTGCAGGTCCGGATCGAGTGAGAGCCCGGTACCGAACTTGAGCTTGCTACCGCCCGGGTTGGCAACGAGTTCCAGCTCGTTGCCAACCCACGTTCCGCTCTCGAACAACAGTTCCACATCTGTCCCCGCACGCTTCCCGCTTAGCCTGGCATTGCGCAGCGTGGCCACACCATCGATTCTTCCCGGCTCGCCCGGACTGACCAGTGCCAGTTCGCAGTCTTGCGCGGGGATATCGACCGAGTCTGCGAGCCGGTCGGGCACGCCTTTTTTCATCTGCAGCGTCCATTCGAAAGCAGGCACCGCGCCGCTTCGCCGGGCTGTCACGCGCAGGCCGGGCAAAACGGCTGTCTCCTTGTCTTGCGGCGTCATCGCGGCCCAGGCCGCCATCCATGCATCCGGTGCCACAGCTTCAAGCAGACGCAGCTTGAATTCGGGTTCATCCTTCTGGCCCTGGCTGGCGTACAGGAGCACCCGCCCGCGCAGGCCTTGCATCTTGCTGGGCAACGGCAACTCGGCCTCGAACTCGATGCCGTCCTGGACCAGCCACATAGTCGCCCACACCGCATCGTTCGGGTCGCCCACTTTGAGGTCGCTGATCCACTTCGCTCGCGCTTTTTTGCGATTGACCTGCAGCCCGATACGTCCGGCGACCAGCGAATACGGCGGAATCGGTAAGCTGTGTTTGTCGCCAGGGGGCTCCGGCCAGCGGTTCGTGTCTTTCGGCAGCGCATCGGCCACGACATGAACGAATGGTGCCGTCGGGGCCGTGCCATGCTGCTGCTCGGGGAACGTTCGCAATACTTTTCCGTACTCTGCTCCGAGAATGTAGTCGTCCGTATCCCATCCAAGGGACAGTAGATTGTGATCAACCTCCGGTTCATCCGGTTCGCGCAGCGCCTTCTGATAATGCTTGCCTGTCGCGCCCACGATGAGGTGGATATCGAACAGGCGCGGGCGGTGCCAGTTGTCCTTGTCCGGTGCATCCACAGTCAGCACGCGCAATGGATGCACATGGTCGGCTGTCACCCCGATCCGGTTGCCTGCCGCGTCGAGCGCGTAGCGGGCACCAAAATACGGCGCGGCTGCCGACAGCGCCCACAAGTGGCGAGCTCTCTCCCCGCGTCCAATCAAAGGCCCGGCCAGAGTAACAACTCGCAACGGCAGGGGCTCATCGGTCCGATCGTCGATCATACCCATACTTGATTCTCCTTCTGCGCAAAGACGGGGAGCGCAATTTCAACCTCTGTTTCGCCCGGTACCTGCCAGACGTTACCATTTTTCTGGATCGCGTTGCGGGTGTCGACAGCCCGTACGACAAAGCGGTTCGCCGCGCCCAACAGCCTTTCGCGGCAGGCGACCCAGAGAGGACTATCCCATGCAGTGCCGCCAGCGGGATGGCCGCTGGCCCGCACTTCTATCTCCTCGATGGCGAGGGGCAAGGCGTGCACCGTCAACACTTCCAAATTGTTGAACGTTGCAGTCAGCGTGAAGTTGGCTTCATGAATGACGACATGGTTGTCAAAACCCTGGGCCATCACTGCAAACGAGCGTAATTCGAGGAGCTGGGGCGGAATCACTTCAATCGGACCTGGAGGAAGTGCGTCGATGATGGTTTTGTACACGTCCAGGACGGGCAGCAAGGCTTCTCTTGCGACGGAGTCGGTCAATCCGTTCACACTGTTCAACAGAATAGTGTACTCCTGTTCCAGCCATGCCTTGCGCATGGCATGGTCGTCCGGTGCATTTTGGAACGACTTCAGTACAAGTTCGTAGCTGGCGGACAGGCTAGCAAAATTCGTGGCCGCGCGGTTGAAGGCCCGGCGCTCTGTCAGCAAGTCGTTAGCGGCCGGCAGGCGAATGCTGCGTGCCATTGCGGCCGGATCCCGATCCTTCGACTTGAGGTCAAAGCCGAGGTCGAACCGATTCGTGCTGTACGTGACCACGGGGTTCTTCCGCACGTCACCGTCCTGGCTCGCTGCGGCCTCCACGAAGCGGGTGCCTCGGCAACGCACCACCACTGCGGCAGTCGAACCGTTGACGGGACCCTCGGCGACCAACGAGACGCTCGCATCCTCCTCCTCGAAGGTGGACTGGTTCGGCGCTGGCCCCCGGCGCAGCAGGGTGTAGCGCACGTTGGGATCAGGCCACCAGACGATGTCATTTTCGTCGGGAGCAGACGGAAGCGAATCGAGCATGGCGATGTCGGCATGCGCAATCAGGCGCAGTCCGCCAATATGGATCCCGCGTACGCCCCCGATGTCCGCGACGCTCAGTGTTGGCTTGCCAAGAGATACGGTGTCGCCACGCTGGTCAACATTGAGCGCGCGCCGTGGCGTGGCGTCCTGCACCGCGCCGACCACCCGCGATACGACGATGCCGGCACGGGCCACGCCGAGAGCGGAGACGCGATAGTGCGGCGGCAGGTGGCCGATGCGCCATATGTCGGCACCTTTCCAGAGCGCTGGGAACTTGTCCGCCAGATCACCGAGGTCGCCGCCTCTCAGTACCTTAGCATTGGCTGGCACCCCCACCGGAAGACTGGCCTCGCTTTTCGGGTACATGATCGCATCGGGTGCTGCTCCTTCGATGACGTGAGCCAACCGTGCGGGCCAATTGTGGTTGCGGTACTCGCGTACGAAACTGATGGCTGTTCCTTGCGTGCCTAGGCGGGCGAACAAAGGCCGGTTGCTGAACGCAAGCGCCTCTTCGCCATGGCGCGCCACCACCAGTTCCCACTCCTGCGCATCGGTCAAGCGCGAACCCAGGATGACCGGCGGCTCGATGCGCTCGGTACGTGGTGAGACCGCCAGCGCGTACCCGACCTGCAACTTGAATTTGTCACCCTGGTACAGGGCCGGTGTGACGAGGCGCTCGCTGTCGCTCTGATCGGGGAAGTAACCCGCGCCCAACGCCAGGTTCTGGTAGCGAGGAGTGGGGCGCACGGCGTATGCGCGCGCATGCGCCCATCTGTCCGAATGTAGCAGCGACAGGCCGATCTGGCCGTTGCTGTTGGCCGCCAGATGCAAGGGATTGCCCCCCTTCGGCGCCGCAAACGCAATGGCAACCGCGTGGCGCGGCTGTGGCCCGGGCGCTGCACCGTGTTCCAGCAGGCGGTCGCACCAGTCCAAATAGGCAGACATGAAAATCTGGCAGTCTGCAAAGCGCAGCGGACCGTCTTTGCCCGGCCACAACAGCTCCGGTGCGCTGGCCAGCAGGTTGGCGCGCAGGCTGGCAAGGGCCGCCGCCGCGTGGGGAAGGTCGGTGCTGCGCGGTGCACCGGCAGGTTTGGTATTGTCTCCGGTAACCGGGGCGGTCATGATACTGGACCACTGATCGGCGCTGAGCGCCTTGAATTTTCCGAATGCGTTCACACACTGCGATGCCGCTGGCGTGTCGATCGGTTCCAGGGCCATGTCGACGCCATGCTCGGGAAAGCCGACGATATCCTCGGCAACATTCTTCAATTCCGCCAGAGTCATCAGTGCGATCTGCGCGTCCTCCCCGTTCCCGCTGCGTACGATCGCACGTAGCCGGGGCAGCCCAAAAATGGTGGCATGCCGGAGCAAAAAACGCATCTCGCAGCATGTCTCGGCACTGGCGAGAGACACGGGCCATCGCCTCAGCGGGACGTGCGCCGGCTGGCCGACCAGCACGTCTAGTATCCTGTCGTCCTCGACGCTGAGCACCTCATAGTTGCTCGTGGTCGTGGAAAATTCCAGCTCATAGCCGAGTAATTTATGGCCGGGGAGCAGCGTGCGTGGCCAATTTGCCTTTTCCCACTTCAGCGATATGACGGTGTACAAGCGGCCCGCCGCAGGCTTGGGCCGCAGCGAAATCTGCGCGATCGCTAGGCCTTCATCCTTGAGGTCGAGTGCGTCGCTCTCGGGCTCGATGTCGCCGTCTCGCAAGATCGCGTCGAAGGGGCCGGCCTTTCTGTCGCGACCTGGCTGAAGCAGAACTTCGACGAAGGGCTGGCCGAGATCCGTTCCCAGCTTCTGGTAGCGGAGCACCGCAGAGCGCAGCACTGGTTCGACGAGCGCATGTACTTCGCTCGCGTCGGCAAAACGGTCTTGTTCCTTGTCGAACAGTTTGAAGGTCCGCGCCAGCCCAAGGCATTGCAGAACCGACCAGCCGTACGGATCTGTTTCCCGCTGGGTATCGGACAAGAACGATGGCAGGTCCTTGGCGGCCACTGGCTGCACCGGCTGGTTCGCCACCACGTAACGGCGGTATAACAGATCGTTCGAGTAGCTGTATTCCAGTGCGCCCAAAACTTCCTCCAGCAATGGATGGGTCTCGCTCGTCAGCTTCAACGGTATGGCAACGTGAGTAGATGCTGAGGCTTCGGTACCCTCCACGATGCTATCGACAAACAACTCGAAGATGACATCCTTGCAGGCGAACGCTGTATGCCCGTCAATGCCGGAGAGCCGCGGCTCCCACGCCAAGCGTAGCAGGGTGCCGCGCACCCAGGCGGCGTTGAATGCTTCCATTTTCCAGCGCGTGATCGTGGTCGTGATGGATTTATCATTCGCATAGGTCAGCCTAAGCCTGCTTCCCGGGTAGGTGGCACATGGGAACACGTGCGCCAACAACAGCTTGCTGTTGGCGACAATATCGGCCGCGCGTTCCTGCGCCAACTTCGCGGCTGCGACGTCGAGGTCCGGACGTGGCCTCGCAACCAGCCTGGCCTCGAGGCGCTTGGGAAGTCCCTTAGCCAGCAGATCGCTGACATGACCCTCCGCAACAGTTGGCATGAGCCGCATCCGCACGACCCGAGTGGGAAAGCGGACCGTCGATTCGGCCGCCGAATACCAAGGTGCGAGCCTTGGCTGCGAATGCCCGGCTGGTACCAGGTGCCGGTTGATAAGGCGCCAGGTCTGGCTTGGATAATGCGCCAGCCAAGATGGCCAGTCCTTGTTCGCATCAGGCATCAGGCGTGCCGTTTCCGGGGATACGCGCTCCACCCGCGCTACGCGGCGGGCCCGGCGCCACGGGGCAACGCTGGTTTCCAATTCCTGCTTCACGGTGTCGAGTGGCGCCAGTTCGTCAACGTCCAGCTCATGCACATCGAAGCCAGCCACCGTTCGCGCATGAGCGGCATCCGGCATACCCAGACCGGCATCGAACGATAGGCGTGGTGCGGCCTCGAATTGCAGCGATGTCAGTAAGCGTCGCTCCGGATCGCGCATTAGCAAGGGCGGGTGGCGTTCAATCATGTCCCGATGCACAGCATAGGCTGCCGGCACGCGGAAACGGGCAAAGCCGCTGTGCACCCGAACCTGACCAGGCTGGTGTGCAGGGAATTCCAAGTGTACCGGCCACTCGAAAGCTTCCGGGCGCATCAAGCCGATTTCATAGTCGTCGCTGGCTGGTGCACCGGGGATGCGCTTCGGACGTCGCGGTTCGATACGCATCTCGATGGCGACCGGTGTCGGCTTCGAGTAGCTTTTGACGGTGATCATCTTGCCGGTGAACGAATTCTTCACCTTAAGGCTTTGCACCGTCACCAGTGTAAAACGTGTCGCGACGCGCTCGCCGCTGCCGACGCGACGCCACAAGCTGGCGAGGAAATCCGCCATGATCTCCCCATCGTCCGTTACCAAAGGAGGTGGATGGCGCCCTTTTAACAAAGCTTCTGCGCGGTCCAGCCCGTCGCCCAGGTCCTCGCCGTCCAGCCAGCACCATAATGGGAATTTGCGTTGGGTATCGTGGTCCGGCTCAATGGGGTCGAGGTCGGTGCCACCCCGGGCGATCTCGCCGTCTGGGTTGGTGACCTTGATGAACTGGCCGCCGTCGGTCTCCAGCTTCCACACCATGGCCGCGGCGCTGTGCCCGTCCGCGTTGCCGATACCAAGGCGCCGCTCGGTCAATCCATCACTGCCGTAGTGCCCTGACGGGCTGATATTTTCCGGCTCGGCAATCAGGTGATAGTAGCGTTTGATTTCGTCTCCGGGCTTGCTTGCCGAAGCGTCCTTGACCGCGATGAGTACAGCCAGCGCATCGGCTGGTGGCGTGCCTTTGATGAATGGCGTCGCGGTGTTGGGTTTGCCGTTGAGGTTCTTGACAATAAATCGCAGCTCTGCTTCCGCCGGCCGCAGCGGCGCCTTGGGTTTGCGAATGTCGATCAAGAAGGACTTGGCAAGGCCGGGTGTACCGGCGATGTCGAAGGGCGTGACGGTGTAGGTGACGCTGACCGATTCCTTGTCGCCGTAGATTCTGGCCCAGGCCTTGGCCCCCTCCAGCGCCAGCTTGTCGTCGCTGTGCGGCAGCAGTGCGTTGCGCAGCTCGGCAGTGAGGTCGGACAGATCGTCGACAAACTGGCATTCCGGACGCAGCAGGGTTACCTCCCCGTTTTCCGCGCCGCCGATCGTCGCCGACGGCTTGACCTGCATCGTCCGCGGCTTGAATTCGGCACCCTCGCACGTCCGCACAATCTCGTAATGGTGCAAGAAATGCTCATGCGAAGTGCCGGTAAAGCGGGTTTGCAGGACCCAGTCAAGTTTGATCCCGTCAGCGTCGACGCGAGAGGTATCGGCCCCGAGGACCGGATCCTGGCGCTCGAACCAGTTTTGCTGTGGGTTCAGGAGGGTAATCGTCCCTTCATGCCTGGCCATACCTTCGAGTTTCTCGATAGTGGCACCAGCGAGCGCCTCAAGTGCATCGAGCGGTCCGTAAAACAGCAGACCAACGTCGCGCACGTGTGCATTGCCTCCGGCCGCTGGAAGCCCTTGTTCGCAGAGTTTTTCGAACTGCTGGACGAACATGGCCATGACAGTGGAACGTGCCTGGTGCACAGCTTCGACCACGGGATTGGTGCGTGCAGTGGTCTCGCGTTGCCGCTGTACCATGTCGCGCTGGGCGCTGCGCTCCTCGACGGAACCGGCTACGACCGCCTGCGCTTCGCCGTAGGCGCGTGGCGCAGGTTCCGCCCACTTCTCGGTGATGCGATAGAACTTGCTGGCGTCGCCCTTCCAGATTGTATCGGACAGGAAGCACTCGTCGAACAAATAGCCGAGTGTGAGCGTGCCGCCATCGACAGTGGCGACGGGCCGGTTCCACCCGGTGCTTATATCGACCACCTTTGCTGCCTGTCCGTACAGGTCATGTACGAGCTCGCCGCTGTTGGCCTTGACCCGGCCCACCAGTTGCATGGCGGGATGACTCGCGACGGCAGCGGTAATCTTCAAGCTATAGGAGGGGGTTGACTCGTCGCGCAGGCCGTCCGCGGCAAAGGCCATGCCCGCGGCGTAGAAACCGCAGCGCCTGTCCGACGCTTTGCGCAGCAAGGGTTTGACGGGGCGCGCTTCGCGCGGTATCAGCACGGCATAGCCGTAGCCTGCCGGCGCGGGGGTGCCGTCGGGCGCGCGTATGGCCCTGCGCAAGGCGAGCCAGAAATCGGTCGGGCATAGTGATTCACCCAGATAGGAACGATTGCTGCCCGCTGGTAACCCCGGCACCACTGGGTCAGTCTTCTTAGGTGGTACCGCGTTCAGCGGTGCCTGCGCATGCTGGGCGTCCGCCTCGATCCGCTGGTCACCGGTCTTGCTGGCTTGCTCGGGCAATGTATCCGGCTCTTCGGCCGTGATCGACATCGCCAAGAAGCGCTGGACCCGGGAGCGGGCACTTTCGAGCTGACCGGTGCCAAACTCGAATCCAACGCTGACCGAAAGCGTGCAGCCAAAGACCGACACGGCCACGCGCGCATGCACTCGAGCACCCACGCCTTCGGTGGAAATGGCGACTTCCACGGCGGCGGAGAACTGCAGTTTTACAGTGAATCCGATGTCGATATTGAAGCTGGTGAAACCCAGATCGACTTCCATCCAGGCCCGCACTGCCACGGCCAAGGTGGCGTCAAGGGCAATCAAGCCATACACCAGCGAACCTTTTACGCGCCACGTGAGGTAGCACAACAACCGGGCGACCAAACTCGCAGTGAGCGTCGCGCGCGCACACAGTCCAATCGGGCCGGCCTGGTACTGGCCACCAAATTCGAAATAGGCGTCGGCCTCGATGTTATAGCCCCACAGTAAACCATCGTCCGCAGCGCGGAAAATCATCCCCCCTCGCACTGTCACGCGCATGTTCTTCTCATCGAACAGACGCACTACCAGCTGGTTGGGCCAGCCAAGTTCGTAGTGGAACAGCCCGGGCTTGATGAACAGCGTTGCCGACCAGTCGACCGACTTCAAGGCGCGCCGCAGTGGCGGATCGTCGCCATTGCCTTCCGCTTTTTTTAGGGCCGGCAAGCGATCGCCTATATACCCTTTGCTGTCGCCGATCATGCGTGCAAGCAGGCGCTGTTGCGGGGCCGAAATGTACAAGTAGCCACGCAAGCCTGGGTTCGAGCGAAGATTATCCTTGTCTTTCAGATAATCGATGTAGTTGGTGCCGATCCAGCCGCGCAACCCCATGAAGAGCGTCATGTCGGAGCGGATGGCCGCCACCAGGTCGAACAAGAAAGGATTCTGGGCCGCTTCCTCCTCCTCCTCATCCCATGTTTTGCTGGCAGGGTAGACTTGTATCGCCCCCTTCAAAGCTAAGGTGACCCGGTCACCCTCCGGCTCCGACTTCCACGCTGAGAATTTGTGCAGGTCGCCCTGGACTTTGGCCACGTCGTCCAGCGCCTTGATCAGCTTGGGAACGGAAGGCTGGCGGTCGGCGGCGGCGATGGCGTCGAGTGTATAGCGAAACCCCAGGCCAAAGCCAGCTTCGCGCAGGTAAAAATTCCAGACCACGGTTGGAATTTCGATGGCCAGCTTTTTCTGGTCGGCGTAAAAATAGAATGACTTACGTCGCTCGCCCGGCTTATCCTTACGCTCCAGCTCCATAAAGCCCAGGCTTGCGCCCATACTGCCCCAGCCCGGGATATCGAATTCACCCCGCCCCAGGAATCCGTAGGTGTTATAGCCGTCCGGTGCCAGCTTGCCGCCTTCGACTGTCTTGGTGTCTGGATCGACAGCGATGACGGTGCCTCGCACTCGGATCGCGCCTTTCAAATTAAGGTCTATGCCCAGACCGTCCGCCTTGATGCGCGGCAGCGACTGACCTTCAGCAGGCGGGGCGATCCACAAGCCGTGGAAGTCGATAGATGGCTGCATGATGTCGCCGATCTCGACAAATTTGATCTGGCCTGAGAGGTTGACGGCAGGCTTGCCATCGAACTTCGGCGAGGCAGGATGGTATCCGAAGCCGCGCAGCTCGAAAGTGAAGAGATTGAAGAGGTTAAAACTCTTTTTCGGGTTGAGGGCTTTTTGAAACGAGATGTGCTTGGCCAGTACGCGCGGGTCGGCCGACAACGGCGTGCGTTCAAGGTCCAACTCCACACCATCCAAGTACTGCAGCAGTCCGCTGTTGAATTCGCCGTCCTTGGGAGTGAATCGTAGCGAACCGGTAACCAAATAATAGAAATGGTATCCTCCGTCACGTACGAAAGCTAGGTCAAGGTCGGTGACCGTGAGGGTGAACCGTGAGGCATGGCAAATGATGGGTTCGTTTTTCTTATCCAGTTCGACCTTACCGGACTGCAGGACGATGCCATTGGCACCGTCTTCGGCAAAGTCCAGCACAATGCTGCAGTCAGCTTCACCGATCAGCGCTGGAGGGAGGGTGCCGCGCCCGCCTATACTGGCCTTGACCAGTTTGCCGGCCTTGATTTCAAGCGAACCTGAAGTAAAGCGGAACGGCACATCGACGCCATTGAGCTTGACGGCGCGGTCACTGACCTTTGCCGTCAAATCTAGTCCGCCCGGGCCGATCTTCAGCGTTGTCACCTCAAACACCACGCCCTTTCCGTCCGACGAAAGGCCATTGAAGTGGAGTTCCATACGGGCTTCTTTATGGTTCAGCTCAAAACCGCTCTGGCCGCCCGAGAACGCCAGCTGGAACATTTTGACGGGGGTATCAATCTTACGCGCCGTGTCATCCGTTTGTTCGACGATCCAGATCAGGCCGAGGGCTTCTTCCTCGATGCGTGGCGAGAGAATCGGGAATACGTCGCTGGCGTCGAGCGTCAGCTCAAGTGTATTGAGCGAAATTTTGCCCTCGAGCGTAATGCTGGTCTGCAGTCCCGCTGCTTTCAGGCCCAGCACCAGATTGACAGTGACCGCGCGCTCGGCCAGGCTGCCATCGGTAGTGCAACTCTCGACCCACACGACGTTCGACAGTGAATTCTGCAGCTTGCTGAGGAAGCCGCCCGGCACTGGCGTGTTTTCGGACGGTTCGCCCATGCCCAGCAGCGGCAGTACGCGTTTCGACTCGAATGTGACGTCGACATCGAAGCCGGTATCGAGATCCTCCAAGTCAAAGTCGTCTCCGGCCAGCACGACGCTGCTGCCGGTAAGCGGCGCTACCGTCCCTTTCAACTCCTTGAAGAAGACCGGCTGTCCGCGCTGCAATCCTGCAAGCACTATCATGGTTTGCGCTGGAGTTCCTGCCGCGCGCGTCAGCGCGAGCTTGAGTAGAGGTTCCTCTGGCGCATCGCCGGTCTCGCCGTCCGCATCGCGCAGGGCGCTCGTCTGGGAGTTTCCGCCGTTCCCGGTGCGCTTGAGCCAAAGATCGGTACTTAATGTAGCGACCTCTGTAGCTGCGTCCACGTCCGCGCTGCTCAATACCAGGAATGCGCCTGGGTGTCTAGCCACGTCGATTAATAGACCGGGCCGCCATACCGGCGGCGCGGTGAACGAAAAGCCGAGAGCGCCCACCTTCGACATGCCGCTCGGTTTGCGCTGGCTGATCAGGATTTGCTGCAGCTCCAGAGGCGAGGTCCCGATACGCAACTGCACGTCCAGCCCGGTTATCGTCATCATGTTCGAGAGCGACTGCAGCAGGTTGCCGATCAGCTCCGCACCGGCGGCGAGGGCACCTGCCGACAGTTCGGCCAGCGCACCCGCAGCATTCGACACCATGTCGTCCACAAACACGGCTGCCTTACCAACCGCCGTCGCAATGCGGCCCAATATGCCGAACAGCGCACGCCATTGCGCATCCGTGGCGACAGCGAGATCGAATACCACCTGGATGACAGAGGCACCAGCGCGCACGACTTCATCTGCAGCCTGCGCTATGAGCTTCAGCAGAGGGAAATTGGGCATGATCAACTCCAGGCTGACCAGCCGTGTACCGGAGGGATCCATTTCCAGCGAACCGCTGAAAGTTAGCACCGCATCGCTGTCATTGACCGCGCATATGCTCAAGCGTTCGAAGGCAATCAGCAAACGCAAGCTGGCGTTCGTGGGCGGTGCTTCTTCACCAACACCGCCTGTCGCTGCGACGATTGGTTGCATGGTGATGCGCTGCCAACTGATCTCCAGAGGGCCGATGCGGCGCATGCGCGGTGCCGCGTCGAATATCGGAGACGGATTGCTGGCCGCCTGGATTTGCGCCTGACCATCGACCACGTTGAGGTTGGTGCCTTGCGCTACGCGCATATCGCGCAGCAAGATACTCGCACCGGCGAGCAGGAAATCCGCCTCGATCGTGGCCAACGCTGCGGCCTGGCCACCCCACGGCTGTCCTATATCGAACTGATTCGTGACAAGCGCCCAATCCAGGCCGCCTCCTGGCGACGGCATGACAGCAAGGCTGATAGGCCTGTCGTTGCTTTCCCGATACGCCACAGCGGCTTGTGTGCCAAGCGACTGCGCCGCCCTGGCAATTCCGGCGAATACTGTGGGCATCACCAGCTTCCAGCCAGCACCTGGCATTGCTAGCTCGGGCAGTTTGAATCGCGGCAGACTGACGTTAAAATTGTCGACGTCGATATGAAGAGTTGCGGTGTCACGGTACGTGAACACCATTCCAAGCGAACGTTTAAGTATAACGGTATCGATGCCAGTTATGGAGAGGTGCGCCAGCAGGGCAACTTCGACACTAAAGTTGACGTTGCCGGTAACGCTGGCATCGATTGCCAGTCGCAATTCTGCCCCGGCATAGGCTTGGGCCGCCCCCAGGTTTTTAATCCCCAAAAACGTCGAAGCCCCCCTGTACGGTTGAGCCTGACGCTGCGCAACCGCCTCAACCCTTCGTCTCGCAAGGCATAAAACTTAGCCTTGATGTCGCTAGCAACAGCGCGGAGTTCGAAGGCGATCTGCTCGCCAGTGCGAAAGGTAGTGGCGTTGTTCACCGCCTGCTCGACGAGTCCTCCGGGAATATGCACTGGGGCGACGAATCCAAACTGGAAGAAACTTCCCGCCACATCCGGGGACGCGGCAATAAAGAACTGGTTAACAACAATCTCACTGCGGTTCACCGCACCGTCCACCACCGCTTTACCAAGTGCCCCTGTGGAATCACCACTGAGATAAAGATTGGCATTAGTGCCGCTGAGCGGCCCGACAAGAATTGTGACTGGCACGCGACTCTCCAATTGCCTTGCGCGAGGGCGCGAAACAGCAATGCCGCCTTACGGCAGCGCGATCAGGAAAACAGGAAGACTGGCGCGGCCAGCCGTGCAAAGTTAGATAGTTTGCTTCGGCCATCGGCCGTTCGGATCTGGAATTACGATAGAGATATCTGCGCTGGGCATGATCATTTCGTGAGGATTGCAACCGGAATCGTTGCACAGGCGGCAGGGTGCGCCATCGTCGCGCCAGTAGAAGGTAAAACTCATGCCTTCAGGCATCCTCGTTACGTCATCAGTCTTGCCGGGCGCAATTTCCAAATTTTCGGTTGCATTGCTGAATACGGCAACCTGAACTTTGCGCGCGTTATTGTTGGTGAATCGAATTCGATAGTTCATATTTCCCCTAGGTGCTAGTATGGACCGCTTACCACGACGAGAATTTAACAACAATGCCGACGATAGATGTACTTTAGAAGTTAGCCGACTTGTCATATAGTTATGTAAATATTTTGCAATGTCAAGAACAATATTTTCGAAATTAATGCGTATCAATGCTAGCCTGCCAGTGGCTTTACCTGAGCATTAATAATTAAATTTAGTATTGTTGACTCCTCCGCCAGCTAGCACATTTACTTTGGATTTCCTTAAGTTCGGGTATTGCTTTGCTGAACCGCTGAGTAATATCCGAACAAGAAAAAAATTTCAATGATCGCAAAATCATAAACTGACAAAGTTTAGTTTGTTCACAGAAAAGCTTTGCTTGACCGCATCCTTAGTTCGGAAGGAACTACGTCGAGAACTTGGTGAACAATTTGAGAGCCTCAGGAAAAGTGCTGTCTCGATAAATGGCGGATGAACATATTGGAACAACGTCTCCTAAAGAAAAATCTGGCCCAAGTTACATTCCAAATTTGATTAACTCTTTCGTAAGCGTCCAGCCGCCCCACCTATAAAAAGAAGTTATAGCTGTGTAGAGTTCGGAAATGGCAGCAGCGAATCGATCTGGTTGTTAGGGCATGTCGGGAGACGTTCCAGGACGCTGGTCAGCCATTGCATCGGATCAAGGCCATTGAGCCTGGCGGTGCACAGCAAGGTCTGAATGGCGGCAGCACGGCGGCCGGCGCGTTCTGAGCCGGCGAACAGCCAGTTCTTCTTGCCTATGGCAATCGGACGTATCGCGTTTTCGACCGCATTGTTATCGATCGGCAGCGTGCCCGAATCGATATAGCGCACCAGCGCCGGCCAGCGTTTGAGTGCGTGCTCAATGGCCTTGCCCGTGCCGCTGCCTGGTGCGACAGCTTGTTGCATCGTCTGCAGCCAGGCATGCAGTTCAACCAGTACCGGCCTGGCTTGCGCTTGCCGTAGTTGCAGGCGCGCTTCGGCCGTCTCGCTCGCAGCCTGTTGCTCAATGGCGTACAGTGTTGCGATGCGGCGTAGTGCCTCGGCCGCCACCGGGCTGCCGTTGGCCGCATGTAGCTCGAAGAACCTGCGCCGCACATGGGCCAGGCAAGCCAGTTCGGTCACGCCATCGGCGAACAGTGCCTTGTAGCCGGCATAGTCATCCACCATAAGATGGCCGCGCCAGGTACCGAGGAAGGCGCGTGCGTGAGCACCGGCACGGCCGCTCTGGTAGTCAAACACGATAATGGGTGGCCCCTGGTCCAGATGGTTGGAGCGATAGGCCCACAAATAGGCGTGTTTGGTCTTGCCCTGGCCGGGATCAAGTTGGCGTACCGGGGTTTCGTCGGCATGCAGGCAAGGCCGTTGCCGCAGCAGTTCGGCCAGTCTCTCACTTAAGGGCTGCAATACCACGCCGAGCTTACCTATCCATCCTGCCAACGTAGAACGCGCCAGCGGCACACCCTGGCGGGCGGCGATCTGTTCCAGCCGGTACAGCGGCAAATGATCGGCAAACTTGCTGACCGCAACCCAGGCCAACAAACCGGGAGCGGCGAGGCCACCATCGATCACCGCTGGCGGGATCGCCGCAGCGGTGACCGTGTCGCAGCCACGGCAGGCATATTGAGGACGAATATGGCGATGCACAAAGAAGCGTGCTGGTTCGACATCAAGTTGTTCGCTGACGTCTTCGCCGATCTTGACCAGGTCGCGCCCGCAGGCTGCACATTGGCAAGAGCTTGGTTCATGGCGGTACTCAATGCGCGGCAGTTCGCTGGGCAGCGGCTGGCGACCGGCACGGCTGCGCGGCTTGGCCGGACGTGGCGCTTGTAGCGCCTCCAGTTCGGCCTCCATCGCCGCCAGGTCCGTATCGATGGTTTCGTTGAACATATCCAGTTGCTCGCCGCTGTAGGCTTCGCTGGCCTTGCCGAAACGGATGCGCTTGTGATGCGCCAGTTCCAGCGTAAGTGCATTGATCTTGATGTCCTTGGCGTGCCCAGCGGCACTCAACGCATCCTGCTGTCTCTGCAGGACGTGTAGTTGGGCATCCTTCGCAGCGATCAGCTCGTCCTTCTGGGCCAGCATGGCCTGCAACTGCGCAAGGAGCGCAGGGTCGGCGTTGGTATGGGCGAGTTGTTCGAGCAGATCGATGGCGCCATGTTAACAGAATCGCGTCGAAGTTAACAGGGACTTGCTACAGTGCCCAGGCTGCCGGAGCCGGTGCCGACAAGCGCTGCCAATCGACGCCGGCCACCAGCCACTGCCATTGCTCGGCGGTCAATTGCCAACTGAGCTCGCCAGGCTTGGGCCAGACGAATTGACCACGGTGCAGGCGGCGCACGCACATCCACACGCCGTTGCCATCCCAGCACACCACTTTGAGGCGTGTGTGGCGCAGGTTGCTGAATACGTAGGCAGTACCGTCGCAAGGTGCACGCCCCAGGGCTTGCTGGACGTAGGTTGACAGGCGGTCGATCCCGGCGCGGATGTCGACCGGCTGCACTGCCAGCCAGATGGCATCTGCCTGCCATTGCATCACAGGCCACGCAGCAGGTCGGACAGCCAGTCCGCCTTGACCTCGGGTGGCAGACGCAGTTCCCAGCCTTGCGGGCTGCGCAACACCAGTCCCATGGAACCAGACCCAGCAGGCGTCACTTGCAAGGGTAATAGCTGGATGCCGGGCTGCTGCGATTGGGATTGCTTATTCTCAACGGACTGTTCGGCGATGAGTGCGCGCCGCCAATAGTCGAAGGTGGCGAACTTGAGGCCTGCACTTACGCAAAAGGCGCGCTGGCTCAGTGCACTCTGCTGCCATTGGGCGATGTGTAGCTGCCACTGCTGCCGCTTGGTTTGATCTCGTTTCATGTCGCTCCTCTTTACTTGTGATGGGAGCGTGAGTCTGGATGAGGTCATCGTTCAATGCTAGGTGGGGCGGCTGGACGCTTACACTCTTTCATCAGGTCAGCGGCTTCTATAATTCGATCCTCGATATCGATACCATTTTTCTGTCCGACTATGGTTATCCATTGAGAAGTATTTTCTAGGTGGGCATTAGTATCGTAGTAATAAAACAAAAACGGAACCATAATTGTTCCGTTTTTTATACTAGGCTAGTGATACAGCAACAATGACTTTGTATGAAGCTACATAGCGATCAAGCCATTACATTCTTTATTTCCGCAGGCACACGATTGTAGTGCGACCTGACCTACCGTCAAGCGAAGTAATCAATTGTGCCATAGGCTATTTAGGTCAACGTCGATTACTGCGCTTTCATGTAGTTCAACGCATTTTCGTGAAAAAACTGTTCACGATAGTTGGCGAGTGGGCCGCCTGCATCGAATATTTCAAGAAAGACTTGTAGGTATTGTTTTGGGTGCGTCACCATAGACGGCATGTTCCAGTCAGATCCAAATGCCATCTTATTCTCAAATTTATATGGTGCTTCGACAGCTTGCGATTCATGTATGACATACACAAGGTTGTCGACTAGGCATGCGCGAGCTTTTGCGCATTCGTCACCGTGGCCTTCAATTAGGTCGGTGATATATGCGAATTCACAGTAGACGTTTTCGTAGGTTCGACACAGCCTTACGACGTCTTTTGCAAAATTATAGTAAGTGACTCCTTTGATGACATAGTCATCTGGCCCATTCCATTCATCTTTGGTGGCACTCCATCCAAGGGAAATTAAATCAACTTTACCGCCTGTATCTTTGGATGTTACATGCGTTTGCTTACCGCCACCTGCGTGGCCAAAACAAAGTCTTAATTTGGGGAAGGCTTCTAATACTGCATCCCAATTTTTGGGCTTTGCATTGAGCCCTAATTTCGCGCGCGTTTGGAACCCTTGCGCAGTACAGTGGGTAAATACAGGAATGTCTAACGCCGCACATTTTTCAAAAAAAGTGTGGACTCTATCTCTGATTTCCGCAACGGGATCATTGGCAGGTAAATAGCCCATTGACGTATAGAATTTGAAGCCTTTGAATTCTCCATTTTGGACAAATTTAAAGACATCCATGCAGTTTTCTCGACGTGGATCAAATGCTAAAAAGCCGATTGTTTGCGGATATTGTGCGTGAACTTGTTTCATGCGGGAGATTTGATCTCCATTGTTTTCGTCCTCTTGTTGGACGTACTCGCAATAAAAAGGGTAATACGGTGACACCATCTCCTGGGTCGTATCTGGTTTGACTACATAAGCCATTTGCATGTCCATCATGTGATGGACTAGCGTGATAGGCGGATAGTCTGGTGCGATGACGCCGTAACGCTCGATGAGTGTTTCCGCCATGTGTTTTTCAGCAGACAACATGCTATAGATGAAAGCTCCATAGTTCTCAATGTCGTCGGCAACATCTTGTTCCTTATTTAAAATTCTGATTGCTACCCCGATGATCATTTCGATCCAACCGGAAAAACTCTGTTTCGTAAATTGAAGATTTTCAGGGACTTCTTTCAGTGAAGTAACTGCTTCTCTAATTTCACAGTCTTGATTATTTTCATATTCATCAATGAGTGCCTTCTGCAAATTCTTTAAGTCCTGAGTAATGTCGTGTGCTACCACGAGTGGATGTTTTTCTTGGTCGGCTAGTTCACGAAACTGAACATTCCTCGCCTCTATTTCCCCCACGATGTGCGCTTCAATCGTGTCTGAGAGTCGGTCCACATAGTCGGTATCGACGAGGAAATTTTCTTGTAGATTCTCAGGGGAGTATTCCGATTCGGTAATCTTAAAGATGATCGTTGAGAGGTGCCTGGCAACCCAGCTATTGTCGGCATCCTTATTGAGTGCGTTCGCAAAAATTCCTGGAAGGGGAAGACAGCGTGCATTGAAAAGGTGGGTATGGAGATCAACGATCTTGTTCGGTAACGTAGGCATTTAACTTCCTTCAAATCAGAGATTGAACTTGTTTTGCATGCTAGGAGTTGTTACGTCAGCGTCACTCACGAGCCCTTTATCTCGGGTTGCCAAGGCGTAAAATTGGCCAAATCTCTTTGAGAGGGTGAAATGTCGTCGAGCACCCGAATAAGTTCACTCAGTGTGGTAACTTGTTCTAGACGCGCGAGCCCTTCGAGCGTGTACCTAAAACCAAAGTCCACCTCGGGGAGATAGTGCCCCCTGATCGAGTATGCAGTTGGGACTGATAACTTCTCGGTCTGGCTGCATAGGCAGAAGGCACTAAGGTGATTGTCCTTTTCTTTCGGTTCGACAAAACTCATGGACGCTGTCATCGGTGCCCTACCAGAAAGTTTTAACTGACCACTGACAAGGAAGCCGTTGACCGTTACCATTGGCAAAAATACCGGTCGTTCACGAAGTGTGTCTGCCCAACTATTTAAGTGCAATGCAGTGATCCATCGCAATTTCGTGCCTCCTTCATTTTTATGTAAGTAATCATCGATCACTCATATTAAAAAGTCAAGGAATAGTGTACAAGCAAAGTTCAGTTTCAAAATCGCTATTCACCAACCCCATCCGGATCCGTCTCCCGTTGTCCTATTTTTCCAATATCCCCATTGCCAGTCGTTTTCAAACCATCTTCAAGACCACCCGCATCCAACAAATCCAACTGCCGACCATCTTCTTCAACGGCCAGGGCAGGGGAGAGAGCAACGGACGCCAGAGCCAATTCCTTAATCATCGCATCCCTCTGCAAATTCAAGGCAGTCAACTGTCCCTTCAACGCATTGATCTCCCCCCTGGACGCATCGATCGTAGAACGTGCATTTTGCAACTGCCTTTTCACGAGATCCACCTCGGTCTGATTTCTAGAACGCAGAGAAAGCGCTTCACCCTCCCAGTGCAGCGACTTGGCCCGAGCCTCCTCAATCTGCTGCAGCATATGCCGTTCCATTCCCCGATAGCGCTGCTCATTCTGTACACCGGCCGCTTCAAACTCTGCCAGCCGGCTCTTATGGTCCGCATTCAGATTGGCCAGGCTGTCCTGATATTGGGATGACAGAAGCTGCATCGCTTCCGTATGCCGCCTGTCGCGCTCGTCAATCGCCTGCTGCATAGCCTCCAGTCGCTGTACCAGCACCCCTTGTTCCGCTTTCAGACCATCATTCATTTGCAAGGCTTGCTGCAGGCGCTCCTGAGAAACCGCCAGGCTCGTCGCCTGGCCAGCCAATTCGCCTTGCACTTGCTCAAGATGCTTTTGTTTCTCCTGAACAAGCTCGACCATTTGGACATGCTCCTGGGTAAGCTGAGCGCGCTCCTGGTTCAGCAAGGACTTTTCGTGGGCGAGATGCCCCTGGGCCGCCGCAGTGGCCGTCGCCCATAACTGACGCATGAGTTCCGCCACTTCATCGGGCATCCCCTGGCCAGCCGCTTGTGCGCAGTGATGACTGAACAAACGCTCATACCAGGCGTGGATATCGGCCTGAACGTCCGTATCCGATCCCCCTTTGTAATAGCCACGCACTTTAGAAACAGAAGGCTTTTCTGATGCGGCAGCCAGGGAATTACACGCAGCCCAGACTGCTTCACGCCTGGTGTAAGAACGGTCTGAAAGAACAGAAGTAGACATACGTATTTCCTGAAGGAAGAAAAGCTAAAAAATTGCCATTAGCTCAATGAAATCGGCGACAACCCGCAAAAGAAGGGAATTTTCTTATTGGGAACGATCAAATAATAAATATATTATTTTATTTCGTCAATATTTTGACGTTTAAACTAATATTTGCATGATTATCTTACTTATCATGTATTATTTAAAGTGAGTTCCTTGCAAAGAATTTATAACTGCTTTGGAAGCGATCAACTGCGTGAAACATTCACGCGGATTAGACAGGGGAATTTGCTGAAAGCCTTATCTGGTAAGGCTTTACGGCGAGTTGAGCAGCTCAAATGATAGAAATGAATGTTTCACGGTCTTCATAATCTGCTTAGCCATGAACGCTATTTCGAAAGGTCAAAAAAGAGCTTGATTTTGTCGTCTCAAGCCCATAGAGATATTTAACCCATTGTCTTGCGGAAATATCGCTCAGATACAAAGTGGACCTGAACTTATTCAACTATAGTTAGACTTTTACGATCTATAGCCATATTAAAGACGTCTGATATTCCTCCTCTTGCAAGAGAAGTGGAAATATATAGTCTCGTTTCCGCACGACTACATCCGAGATATATATTCGATATAAATTTTCTTTTAATACCTATTCGAGCATCTTTAGGGGCTTGACTAATATCGGCATGTATTAAAAATACGGTATCAAATTGTAATCCTGCGACGTATTCTGGCAAGCTGAAAATGAATCGTTTACCAGCGTGTCTTAACTCCGATGGGTCACGATCAACAATACATAAAACTTTTCCTGCAAATTGTCCCTCAACTATTGGGAGATATTTATCAAAAATATCTCTACTTGGACATAAGACGGCCACCCTACGGCCTCCCCCATGAATCGAGCGCGCTCGCTGGATTGCCAGAGACATAACCTGTGTAAGTTGACTCTTATCGTCCACATATACTCTTAGTTCAGGTTTCGGTCCATCATCCAGCTTACTTGTGCCGATATAGCTCTCCCATTCTTCTGGTATTTCAATTCCAGGAAATCTTGCGTCGAGATCCCGTAAAAAATCGATAATCTGGGGGTATACCTGAAGACAGTTTCTAACTGAATTAAATCAGAATTTTGCAATCCAGAAGATTTTGTGAAGAGTGCTCCAGTTGAATCATCATACTGAGTAAAAGAATCGTTTGTGCTTTGTTTTAGATCGTATGCCATAAAAAGCGCAGGTCTTACTGGACGATCATTTTCTTCTTCGAGAGTTCTGCACATCAACTTGTGGAATGTTTGACGTTCCATTACGTTGAATAAATGCAGCTCATCAACAAACAATGCATCGTAGCCCGAACGATCCCGGATTTGATCCCATGTGTTTGAGTCTAGAAAATTATTAAAATCCGCGATCATTTGATCTGTGCTTATGATGTCCATATCCCGAAGTAATGATCTATAACGACGATGGACATCTAGTACGAAACGCTTATCTTGCTCACTATTTAAAGGCATTAACCATGCAGCTCGTTTTAAAGAGCTAGTCGCATATTTTTCACCTTTTGAATCACCTGCTCGGATATTTTCAATATCAAGTACGTTTGCGAATTCATTCATTAATTCAGAAATGAGAATGCCATCTTTGCTGATTACAGCATTTTCCCAATTCGTTCGGATAGATTTTGATAGGTCAGAAAATCGAGATCTTATAACATTTGATTCCCACATTTCGATCAATGCACTGTCAATTAGCTCTTTTTGCATCTTGCGTCCCTCTGTTCCATCTAATGACAGAGGGTGTAATTGTCTAAGTTCAAAATTAAGGAACTCTTGCGCTAAGTCATACAGCGTCCTAATTTCCATATGGCAATATTTGCTATTTCCATATAGCATTCCCATTGGATCCAGATTCTCTGCCAACGATCTTACCGCGTCCATTGCTGCAGAACTGTGCGAAAGAAAACAAAGCCTTCTATTCTTCTTCTCAGCTTCAAATTGATTACCATCACGTAATAATTTTATTGCAAGACTAATTGTTTTCCCTGTTCCAGCAACACCACGCAGTCTTACAGGGCCATCATATTTTTTATCAACAAAGCTACGTTGCGCGCTTGTTAGCATTGATGTGTACCATTGTTGAAGGGACGCTCCAGGTCGGAACCCTTGTGGCAAAATTTCTGCTAACTCGATTCCAGCTCTGAATTTAGTGTCAGTTGGGGAGGCAGGCGTGAGAACGGCATCTGTAAATTTAAGTCGCACTTGTTCATGAAGTGTCGACATGTCAGGAAGGTCATCAAAATTTATCGCCCGATCAGTGTATGCGAAGGCGAAAAGATCGTTACGACCATTTGGTCTTAAATGAAAATTTATTCTACTTTTTAGCCCTTGAAATCGTGTTTCCGCACATACCGACAATGTACTCTGTTCAGTGTATGGTCGCCATGGTGGGGGAATTTTGACTGATCTACTGAACTGCGCATCTGAAACAGTTCTAATACGTTCCAGAATTAAACCATTGTCTTTGTTTGGAGAGAAAACAGAATATTCAGTCTCAAGATTAATTGCAACCAATGGCCCTGAGTCGTCTTCAAGGGAAGATTCAATGATATAAACTATGTTATCAAATGCCACTCTCTTTAAGCCAACCGCATTCGGAGGAAGGAAATATTCTGAAAACCAATCAGACGAAATATCAAAACGTGTTAACTGACTAATTGAATACGGCGTAAAAACAATTGCCTTCAACATACAATAGCTCCTGCAAATTGTTGAGCCATATCCTCAATGACCAGTTGACCTAAGTCTGTAATGTCATTTGGCAACCCAACTCTTGAATATTGGCTTGCGAACAATTGTGCCACTTTGAATTGATACAAGGGTGTAAGGCGTACTTTACGCGCTGCTGTAGTTACTGTTCCGGTTGCCTTTGTGCGCATTTCAGCTTCACTTCGAAAGCAAAAATCTGCTTGAATCGTATATATCCGGCGCATTCGGATTACAAACCCGATTCGTTTCTCGTCAATAATATCGCTTAAAAAGAAATGATCGTCGGGCATGCTTTTCTTTGCGTCCAATACCATTTTTATAGCCGCATCATTATGCGCAGGTTTTTTTAACTCACAAAAATAAGTCAGTATCTCAAGATTGTTTAAGTCCGCAGTTAAACATTTGTAAAGTGTAGTCAATTCTATGATTGCTGCTGTTTTGTTTTTGGAGTTTAGTTTGGAAATATCAGGATCCAGTTTTGCGATAACTTTTTCTAGTGGATCACTTGATAGCCAGTCTTTTAAATCAGACTGCTCTTGATCGTTGTAAACTAAAAAAGAAGAAAATTTTTTTAAAGAATTTTCTAGCTTGCTTGCAACGAAAGTACGAAGCCAAAATTTAGTTAAATATTCTTCGAAGCTGAAAATTGGAAGGTATGCAATCACGCCATCTAATTTATTATTTTCAAGATCACAATCAGCATTAATAATTACACCAAGCGAAGGGTGCTGTTGAGTGTCAACGTTAAAGATCTTGATAATGTCACCTTGGCGCAAATTTTGCGCTGGTGAACAACGTTCCGTTTCATTCATTGTAATTTCGATTTCGTATTTGTTTTATAGATCGCAGAAACATTCGATATACAAACTTTAATAATGAAGTTTGTATTTGATTGTTGTGTATATTGAATGCAAACTAGATTTTATGCAAATGGCACTTATACAACGTGCACCTGAAGCTGGCTTAATCGTGCATTCAAATAGAGGGAGCCAGTCCGCCAGCGCCTCCTATCAGCGTGCGCTGCCGAAGTATGGATGTATTTGCAGCATGAGCAGAAAAGGAAATTGCTGGGACACTCACCCATCTTGACGTAATAATCAGTCATACTGGAAGGTTGCTAGGAACACTTGCTACACCTACAAATACCAATGGTTATTTGAAATTAATAGCTTGGGCATGTTCACTAGACACTGTCAAACGCGCAGGTGTGGAAGGAACTGGCACATATGGTGCAGGCCTTGCTCGCGTATTACGCGAGCAAGGAATCGATGTGCTGGAGGTAAATCGTCCAGATCGTTCTAAACGCAGACTGGAAGGCAAATCCGACCCTTCAGATGCAGAAAATGCTGCTCGTTCAGTCCTCGCTGGTACGGCACCACTATACCCAAAGCTCAGTCTGGGGCAGCTGAAGCCATGCGTGCGATCTCTATTGCCAGGCGTAGTGCCGTCAAAGCTAAAACACAAGCGATTAACCAGTTAAGTGCTATCCTTGTTTGTGCTCCACAAGATATCCGTGAGCGATTCTGGAAAACCAAACCTGAAGATTGCACTGCAATATGTGCACGTATCCGCAGCCTGGGGGAAACGACGCTTTTGCGTGCCTTAACTAAAACACTTAAATTATTGGCTCAGCGCTGGCTCCGCTTGGCAGAAGAATTAAGACAGATTGATGCTACTTTGGAGCAACTAACAAAGCAGTATGCTCCTCACCTCCGGGAACAGTTCGGTGTCGGTCCTCAGACTGCAGCTACCTTGATTGCAGTAGTTGGCGATAATTCAGAACGACTTCATAGTGAAGCAGCTTTGGCGGCACTATGCGGGGTATCCCCGCTTCCAGCATCGTCAGGAAAAACGGTACGGCATCGTTTAAACTGTGGTGGAGATCGATCGGCCAATAACGCCTTGTGGACTATTGCCATAGTGCGAATGAGAAGTGAGCCACGTACCAGGGCATATGTGGAGCGCCGCACAGCAGAAGGAATGTCCAATAAAGAAATTCAACGTTGTTTGAAACGTTACATTATCCGAGAGCTTTATCCATTTATCTTGGCAGGTTTGGTAGCAGCTTCAGTCACTTCTTGACATAGGAGCGTCAACGCTCCTTCCGAGAGCTGGTTTAATAGCTTCAAGAATGAGCGTTATCATGGAATTCGTTACGCAACCCATGATGCGATGAAGGCAGCAAGCTTTGAATATATTGAAGTTTTTTATAATCGAACCCGCCAGCACTCAACATTAGGTTATCGTTCGCCAGTGCAATATCTCGAAGACTGGATGAACAAGTAAAATCAAGAGGATCTGGCTGCATAACATTCACCTTATGGTGAACTAATTACCGAGGGAAGCTCAATGAGCTACATCGCGTCGACCTTTTCCTCGACGTTTTTTGTCCGCATGAATGCTCAAACGGAAAGCTGCGTTTGAACGCAGCGATTTTGACGAGATGTGTCTTTAGTCACGAACACGGTTCAGGAAATCGAGGCTAGACGCCTCGCACTCCCTACAAACTTTATTCACAAACAGCGATTGGCGCGTCTTTGGCTACGTCAGCGTCGAATGCCCAGCCCGTAACGTATTGATCAATTAGCTCCTGTCGATTCAGTAGGAATAGTTGATATTCTTTCGGGTTCTTAGTACCAGTCGGTGTAGTGTCGATATGCCAATGTCGGAGGAAGTAAGGTACCAAGCACAAGCTCATCGCAACTATTTTGGTCTCACCTTCCATGTCATAGTCGAAGCGGATAGTTTCTGGATGTTCTGCTTTTGGATGCGGTCCAAGGATAACTGCTACTTCCTTGGTCCACTCGGGATCTTGGTCTATCGATTTTTCCGAAGGACCACTCTCGGCTACCGCATGGAAGCGTGCGAGGTTGAAATCCGTGAACCTTCCCTTCGCATGGTTGAAACAGCGAATATGCCAACGCAGACCATCATGGACCAACGCCGCTGGCGACAAGGTGCGCTCACCTGCGCCGCTTTCAAGTGAGGCATAAGTTGCTGAAATCTGCTTATGTTGATACATCGCACGGGTAAGCGCGGCGACAAGGCTTACCGGCACTTTCCTCTTTATTGAAGCCTGCACGCTGCTCGACAACCGCTTGGCATGCTCCGAGTTGAGCGCAATTGCGCGTTCACCAGAGAGGGAATACAGCGATTGGTCAACATCATGGGTGAAGAGTGGAGTTCCGCCGGCATAGACATAGCAGCGCTGCCGCAGGTCATATTCCAACATGGTTGGGGCCATCTCTGCATAAAGTGACAGGTCCTTTGTCGCGGCGGGCTCACTGATGCCGAAGCGGGTTACCAAGTCCTTTCGCGCAACCTGGCCGATAAAAAATGCTAAAAAATCAATGTAAAACAGGCGTTCCCGTTGCGTATCGCGCTGCAATTCCATAAACAACTCCCCCAAGGTAGCTCGCGATTATACATTAGTCTAACTTTCTATAAAATAAAATATGACGTGATAATTTTTATTGCCACATAATGAATATGCTGATACAGTTAACTCATCGGCCAGCTCCGGCCCCCATCTTTGATGAAAGACGACTATCTATGCCAACCCAAAAACGTATTACCATTAATATCGACGGCCAACAGCATCAGGTCATCCCTGGCGCTACACGTGGCAACTTACTGCACGCTCTCGCAGCCATCACAGAACTGGATCAGCTCTATCTGGAAGTTCCACGTGAGCCTGATGTTCCAGTCAACCCGTCGGACTTGATGTTCCTGCGCGGCGGCGAAATCTTCAGCATCGGTGTGAATGATCCCAAGTTTCCTGAGAATCCAATTCGTCGCAACGCGATCACGTTCAATCTGAACGACCAGGACGTCAAACTGCTGCACGAACAGCACGCCCACACTAAAGCCACGGGCGCCCAAATCAAAGCGCTCGTGGGCAGTTCACACCTAGATCTCTGGGCTGATCTGGAAGGTATTCCAGATGCTCTTGTCGAAGATCACGACATCATCATTCTCCAGCCGAATGAAGTGTTTTTCACTGTCGAGCGCGACCAAAACGAGGAACAAGACCGCTTCTTTGAAGTGACCGCCGTCTTCAACGGTGAACAGCGCTCTATACGTCTGCCAATGCTAATGCGCGTTAACGAAGCCATCCGCCGGATTCTGCCTGATGACATTCGCGTATTCACGGAATACTACATAATGCGCGATGGCAACCAGGGCGGCATCGTTCTAGCTGGCGATCGCACCTTGCGTGATGCAGGCATAATGGATGGCCATGTAATCACGGTCGCTAAGAGCGATCCCGAACTGCATCTCTTCTTCGTCAACAGCAAACCACGTTCGTTCAAAGGCGAGCGTATCAGCTACGAAGACCTGGTTCGCCTGGCAGAACCAAACGCTACCTTCGAGTTCCTGTACACAGTGTCATACACTACGCTGAGCGGCCAGACCGGCACCCTCGCTCCAAATCAAACCGAAGGTGTTGAAGATGGGGAGGATTTCCGTGTCCGTAAAACCAATCGCTCCTGATTCTGGTCTTCAGCAACTGAAAGACCTCGGGTTGGAAGTAGAAGTGCGCCAGCAGCATCTTCTGGTGTATTCTGTTCCATATGTCACTACCCAACGCGATATCGCACGTGCAACGATGGTCTGCAAATATATGGAGAACGGGGACACTATCTTGGCTCCGAATTCCATCGCAGATAATCATCAGGTCTGGTGGTCCGGTGGATTCCCGTGCCGTGCAGACGGAACACCTCTGACAGAACTGGTAGCTAGTACCACTGAGCAGCCTGCTACGCCAGTGGACGGCTGCTCCACAAAATTCCAGTTCTCGAACAAGCCTGAGGAGTACATGAACACTGGCTACCCCGATCATTTCGAGAAGATCACGCACTATGTGACACTTATCGAAAGTCAAGCACGTGTCATTGATCCAGACGTTACGGCTTACACGCGGAAGATCGTCGAATCCCAAGACTCAGAATCGGTCTTCCGCTACGCAGATACTGCATCGGTTCGTTCTGAGATCGTTGCAGTATCTAATCGCCTGAAAGGCCTGAAAATCGGCATTATCGGCGCAGGTGGAACTGGAGCTTACATCCTGGACCAGGTCGCTAAAACCCCAGTAGCTGAAATTCATCTCTTCGATGGTGACGACTTCAAACAACATAACGCTTTCCGCGCGCCGGGTGCAGCAACCCGTGAGAAGATCGCTGCGCATTTGAAGAAGGTTGATTATTTCCATCAAGCTTACGACCCGATGCATAAGGGCATAGTTCCGCATCCCTATTTCATCGACGCCGCAAATATCGCTGAACTCGAACCGTTTGATTTTGTTTTCATCTCTGTCGACAAAGGGCCTGCACGAAAACTGGTATCGGATTATCTGCGGTCGATGTCGATTCCATTTGTTGATGTTGGTATGGACGTTGATCTGAATGCAGAAACGGCCCTGCTTGATGGCACTTGCCGTGTAACCGCAGGAACGAAGTCGAAGTACAACCATCTAGAAATGTGTCTGCCCACAACCGATGACAACGAGGATGCTCTTTACCGTAAGAACATCCAGATTGCAGATCTGAATGCACTGAATGCGCAATTGGCTGTCATCAGGTGGAAGCAGATTTTTGGTTTCTATGAGGACGCCATGCGCGCGCATCAGATCGTGTTCACCGTTGCCACTACCTCGCTGGCGCGCGAGGAACGCTCGACTGGAAAAAAATAATGAGACTAGTAGCCATTCGCCCAAAGTATGTGCAGCATGTACCCGACCAACTCGAAGAAGGTGTGCTGTATATTAGTGAACGCTTTAGAATTTGCTCTCATTTATGCGCTTGCGGCTGTAAGGAAGAGGTTGTCACTCCTCTTTCTCATGCAGAGTGGCACCTCTTCAAGGAAGGGGAACTCGTATCGTTGCTCCCATCTATCGGGAATTGGAACTACGATTGTAAGTCTCACTATTTTATCGAGCATAACGGCATTCGTTGGCTGCCAAAACTGAGTGCTCAGAGGATCAAGCGTGTGCAACAAAAAGATGCTCTTGATCTTAAACGTATGCTTGACCAAGACAACGATGGACAGAAAAGCGGCTCTTCTCGGGCGTCCCCTGGAATGCCCCTTAGTTCGAGAAGTAATGTCGACAACAGTAGCCCAACTAGAAATATGACTTTGCGACAACTGATGACTGCGCTGAAAAACATTTTTCGTTGATCTTTGGCGACTGGCATCACCTTATTTTCTGCGCGCCAACACATTTGGAATATTGTTCCCGGTGCGCAAATTGATGCTGTTTGCTTATTTAGGTAGGTATAACCGTATTCTAAGTGAGTATGTTTGAGTCTCCACGCTCTTGAAATCCAGATAGACACGCGTAGGCCCGTCATGGTCAGCTTGTAAAGAGCAGAAAGTGGCTGATTAGGTAGCTGCTAACCCTTCAATCGTCAGATTATCGATGTTTTAAGTTTCACCGGAGGGTAATACCAAGCCTCGGCCGAGAGATCGTGGCTTTTTCATTTCTTCGTTATAACACTCTGCTCTGCAATGTGTCGGACTACGGTTGCGTGCAGTGACTTATCAGTTGTTCATACCGTAAGGCCTGACACGTGAAGTCCTTGCAGTTGCATTAAGTTGACTAATAGTCCACATGGGTATCTCGCGCCAACAATCTGGCACATAAAATGGCACAAATTCATTTGCGCGCCACTTTATTTGGCGCGATAATGGCATGAACAGCACTATGCCTACCCCAAAATGCCAAAACCCACCCTCCCCCAAGAGCTAGACCACCTGGTTGAGCTGATTTCCTTGTACGACAACGGTATTGGCATAGACGCCCTCTTACAAGCCCTCAGTGATCAAATTCCACGCCGCACCTTACAGCGTCGACTGGCCCTCCTCATCGAGCAAGGCCGTATTCAATCGAGCGGGGTAAGTCGTGCATTACGCTATATGCGCCGCCAAACAGGTCCAGCTGCATCAAATGACGATCAGCTCACGACGGCAGGCACCCTATCTTCCGAAATGTATGTACCCACTTCACCGGAAAGCGAGAAGATTAAAGCCTACGTGCGTCAGCCACGTCAGGTACGTACGCCGGTTGGCTACAAACTCGAATTTCTTGAACAGTACCACCCCAACCTGACAGCTTACGTCCCACTGGGCCTGCGCGAGCAACTACACAAGCTGGGACGTTCGCCAGCTGAACAGGCCCCCGCTGGCACCTTCGCCCGCGACGTGCTGAATCGCTTGTTAATCGATCTGTCATGGGCCTCTTCACAACTCGAAGGGAACACCTACAGTCGTCTCGATACAGAGCGGCTGATCGAATTCGGCCAGGCTGCCGAAGGTAAGAATGCATTTGAAACCCAGATGATCCTGAACCACAAAGAGGCCATCGAATATCTGGTGTGCAATCCAGAGCATGCACAACTCAATACGGACACGATTATTGCCTTGCATGCCTTCTTGTCGGATGGATTAATGGCGGATCCTTCGGCTTGTGGCCGTATCCGTAGCCGTGCCGTGGAAATAGGCGGCAGTGTGTATTTGCCTGTCGCCTTGCCACAGCGCCTGGAAGAATTATTTGGCATAGTCATCAAGATGGCTGCTGAGATTCAGGATCCGTTCGAGCAAGCCTTTTTCCTGATGGTCCACCTACCCTATCTGCAGCCCTTTGAAGACGTCAATAAACGCGTGTCAAGGCTGGCAGCCAATATTCCTTTCATCCGCCACAACCTGTGCCCCCTGTCCTTTATCGATGTGCCGCAGCAAGCCTATGTCGATGCCATGCTTGGGGTGTATGAGCTAAATCGCGTCGACCTTTTGCTCGATGTTTTTGTGTGGGCGTATGAACGCTCTTGTCAGCAATATGTCGCCGTGAAACAAAACCTGATTCCACCAGATATCTTTCGACTGCGCTACCGCCAGGCGCTGGCAGAGCTTGTGGCCACCATCGTTCGCAGCGACGCATCTGCCACAGAAAAGGTCATACGTGCCAAAATACCTGCTCAGGTTGCCGAAGCGGACAAGGATCATTTCACCGAATTAGCATTGGCCGAATTCAAAACCCTGCATGCCGGCAATGCTGTTCGTTTTGGTCTCAGACCTCTGGAGTTTGCGGCCTGGCAGGAGAAACATGGCGGTGCGACGTGATTGAGATTCACTTTATGATCGAGCAGACGAATTGACTGAACCCATGCCAGAGATAGACGAAACAGCTGCACCAGCACCCTTCTTTGCCCTAAGCAAACTGGACAATACCCCCGCGTCCAGTCTCGACGGAACATCAGGCATCAACCGGGCAACGTTGACGCCATGGATTACGGCAAGTAACGATTCAGAAGCTATCAAAGCCTGGTTGCGGAATTTTGATGCGGAATCGCATACCTACCGTGCCTATGAAAAAGAATCTCTGCGGCTGTTACTGTGGGCAGTCCTGGAACAAAAAAAACCCTTATCCAGTCTGGTGACAGATGATTTTGAGGATTACTTTAAATTCCTGGCCAACCCGCCGACGCATTGGATAAGCACAGCCAGAGTGGAAAGGGAGTCACCAGAATGGGCTCCCCTGCGTGCCCCCCTCAAGCCAAGCAGCATCAAGCAAGCGAAGGTCATCTTAAACGCCATGATGATCTGGTTAGTCAACGCCAGGTATCTGGCTGGCAACCCGCTAGCCATCGTCCGCCAGAAAAGATCAAGTCAAATCAAACGCCCTAGCCGTTATTTGCCAATGACTACGTGGGAATTCTTTTGGGATTGGCTGGAAACCTGGCCGGAAATAACCGACAGACAGCAACGCGACAAACTGCGTATCCAAATGCTCTTCAGCCTACTCTATGTCACTGCTGCGCGCCTCTCAGACGTGGCACAGGCGACCATGGGTGATCTACGTCAAGATGATGATGGATACTGGTGGTGGCATGTTGTAGGTAAAGGTGATAAAGAAGGGGAAATCCCAATTACGCCAGAATTGCTGGGCTGGATTAAGCGCTATCGGGTATTGAACGGACTCACTCGCCTCCCCTCCCCTGGAGAAAAAATAGCGCTGTTCTTCCGCAGTAATGGCCCAAGTGAAGACCGGCTTAGTGACAGCGTCATTTATCGGACAGTAACAAAAACCATGCGCAAGGCAGCGGCCGAGGCTGATCTGCGGGAACAGTTTGATATTTCTGCCAGATTACGTGATGCCTCTACACATTGGATGCGGCATACCGCCCTCACCCACCAGGCACAGGCCGGCATGAACATCGTGACGATCAAGGCGAATGCCCGGCACAACTCCATCGCTACTACCTCGAAATATTTGCATGATGAAGAAAAGCTACGTCACAAAGAAAACCGCGACCAGGTGCATATTCGGAGATCCCAAGGTAACTAGAAAGCATGCAAGTACCTGTTAAAGGCCAATTTGTAATAGCTTTCCGGTCAATACTTGCACGTCCAATAAAAAGAATGCTATTATTTTTAAGCCTTGAAAGGCATGAAATCCAAAAGTAGAAATCTCAAGCAATCGTCGAAGAATACCCATCCTTCTGGTATGGATGGAATTGCCGTTGTCTCAACAACTCCCTCTTTTCAAAAAACACCGTTCATCTATAGCCATCTATTGATGAGCTGACGCTCAAGCTTTTCATCGCCGTTTACCGGCAACTACTCCAAAAAACCGCCCTCGGGAACAATCGCTCCCGTCGGATGCATTGTTTCCGCGCCTTTCAAAACGAGGAAATAATGATCGAAGCAGCTATCCAAGAAGTATCGACTCCAGCCATTCAAGGAGTAGTCAACACTACCCTCCCCTACCGTCTTCCAAACGGCCAGGTCGTCGATGAAAACACGACCACAGTGCCTCTCAAATTTCTCCAAACCAAAGAAAATCCCCGCACCAATTTTGATTACGACTCCAATGATGGATTCGATCAAAGTATTAAAGAGCACGGCGTCCAAACACCCGTACTGATCGCAGTCGACGAAGATGGCGATTTGATTGTGTTTGTTGGTGGCCGTCGCACCCGTAGCGCCAGGATGCACTTAGGCGAAGACTACGATATGCCAGTGCGATTCATGCGGCTCAATGCCATGCAACGGCAGGCAGCAGCCTTGATCGAAAACTACCATCGAGAAGATCCTTCGCTCACTGAGGAAGGCAACCATGCAGCAAAGGTGCTGGGTGCCCTTGGCAATAATCGCGATGCAACCGCCAAATACCTCGGCTGGACCCGTTCCAAACTCGATACACGACTGGCTATTTTGTCCCTCATCGACGTTGCACAAGTAGCCCTCAATTCCCGGCAAATCAGCTTGGGAGTTGCTGAGCTCCTGGCAACGCTGACCAAAGATAAGCAAGCCGCGGTCCTGGCCATCGTCCAGGACAAGAAGCTCACGGAAAGCCAGCTCAAGGAATGGATAATCAAAAATGCCAAGACCATGGCGAACGCAATTTTTGACAAAATCGACTGCGTCGCATGCCCTCATAACAGCGACCTGCAGGCCAGCCTGTTTGCCGAAAATATCGGTACTGGCTCATGTTCGAACCCCAGTTGCTTCGACAAAAAAACTGAAGAAGAGCTGGAAATCAGGAAGCTAGCCTTAGCTGACGAGTTCCCGACTGTTCGTTTTATCAGTGCCGGAGAAAAACATACCGTCATCAAGATACAAGCAGAAGCATGCAGGAGCTGCGCAGAATACGGAGGTGTCATCTCAATAATGCCAGACAGCTTCGGCACGCCATTCAAGAATCAGTGTTTCAACTTGATTTGTCACGCCGGCAAGGTGGCAGCAAACGTTGCGGCTACACAGCCAGTCGCCACCGAACAATCGTCCGAGGAAGCAGGCAGGACTGCACAAACATCTTCCAGCAGCAGTACTGGCAAATCTACGCCTACTAGCACGGCGGAACCAAAGGCAGCCACCACGTCCGTCATTGAATCCCAAAGGATCAAGGACTATCGGGTTGGAATTTGGCGTTCGGCGGCAAAGGCCGTGGTCCGAACACGTCCCATGGAAAGTGTCGACATCCTTTTTGCGCTGGCGATGACTAACACCCTGAGTAAGGTCGATTCGGCAAAGATCCGCGATGCATTAGGCACCATGACCGGCAGTCCGGTAACAAAAGTCAAAGGTATCAAAGAGTCTGCCAGTCTGGCCAATAAACTGGACGAGCAACAACGACAAAAATGCCTGACAGGCCTGGCCGTGACAGCGATGGATCACCTGGAAGTCGCGGATCTCGTCGGCGTACTCCAGTACCTGGAGCTTGATCTTACTCAGCACTGGACAATCAAAGATGAATTTTTACGGCTCTTAACCAAGTCCGAAATCGAATTCATTGCCAAAGAAATCGGCCTGGCCAAACACCTGGGCAAGACTTTCAGCAGTTTGATGAGCAAACCAAAAGAAGAATTCATCACCAGCTTGATGAAGAGCGGCTTCTCATTCGCCGGGGTTCTTCCGAAGGTCATGAAATACCCCACCAAATAAAGACAAGCACACATTCACCACTTTCAAAAAAAGGAATTTCCATGAGCAATTTTCAGACAATTCTCCCTCTTTTACAGCAATGCCAATCGCTCCACCTTCTGATGACTTTGGATGGCGGATTGGTCAACGTGCATGCTCATCCTGTTCCGTTGCCTGGTGCAACTGATGGTCTGCGTCCCCCGATGGCACTCAAAGGTTCGGGCCAAAAACTCGATGACGAGTTTGAAGCGGCGATTCTCTCTTATGTGGGTGGCAACCAAGCCATTATTGAGCAGATTGAAAAGGAGTTTTCGCTCCTTTTTATCAATTTACCCTAGTGCATCTTATTCGACTTATTCTAGTAGAATAAATTTTGGTCTACAGAGGGGATTTCTCAACGTACCTTTATCGTGCGGCAGCTAACATATAACCTAAACTGAACTTTCAAAATTATTCTACTAGAATAATAGAGTACCTTCGTTAGGTCATACTTGTGCGGTTAAGTGTAACGTTGTATGGAATCCAGTACTATGATCTTTAAGATATATGCGCCTGCATATAGGTATGTGAACCTACACCTCATCAACTATTTATTAATGCCAACCTGATTAATTTGAAGTCTAAGCAATTTAAAGGTATGGGGAAAATCGATTTTGAGCACGTAAAAGTCTTTTTAAAGAAAAGAGTCAATTCGCCAAATCTAAAGATAATCCGATGAGAGTTGTGACGTAACTAATATGTGCTACTCATGCCAGGGAAATACCTAGAGTCCTGCATCAGCGCAATAGATGCAGGGTTACAAAACGGGTCTAACTAAAACGACTACCGGTGCCTGCAAGTACAAAAACTGGTAAGAATTAAGCGCATCAAGGAAACGGACCAGGTTTAACGTCTGCATCCTCGTGCTAAGAATGTTGTCTTAGAATTTCGTTCTAGGATGCATGTATCTGTAAAAGATTACATGCTTGCGCAACAACTTGTAGATAAAGGCTCTTTCAGTACTTAGGTCTAGTCGATGATCTACATTCCTTCGAATTGTTTCAATGGCCGATATTACTAGACTTTGCCGAAAGGAAAGGGTATTTGTATCGTTATACACTGATAGCTTCTGAGCATTGACTTCAACGCAGGCTAGGCATGTACCATGACCAATTGTACCAGTTGACCTATGCAACGAAATTAATACAGTGCCAGCATGACAAGTATCCCTTCGACATAGTGGCCCCTCAAGACGCAGTTTTTCTCCTTACGACTCCAGTTTCACGGCCGCAAGTTGCTCGAAGGGAAGGTCAACAATAGTAAGTCAGCAAGTTTGCCGATCATTTGCCGCTGTACCGGCTGGAACAGATCGCCGCCCGCCAGGGTGTGCCGCTGGCGCGTTCTACGTTGGCAGGATGGATAGGTAAGCTCGGCGTGGTATTGCAGCCCTTAAGTGAGAGACTGGCCGAACTGCTGCGGCAACGGCCTTGCCTGCATGCCGACGAAACCCCGGTACGCCAACTTGATCCCGGCCAGGGCAGGACCAAACACGCCTATTTGTGGGCCTATCGCTCCAACCATCTGGACCAGGGGCCACCCATTATCGTGTTTGACTACCAGAGCGGCCGTGCCGGTGCTCACGCACGCGCCTTCCTCGGTACCTGGCGCGGCCATCTTATGGTGGATGACTATGCCGGCTACAAGGCACTGTTCGCCGATGGCGTGACCGAACTGGCTTGCCTGGCCCATGTGCGGCGCAGGTTCTTCGAGCTACATGCGGCCAACGGCAGCCCGGTGGCGGCCGAGGCACTACGCCGCATCGCAACACTGTACGCCATTGAGCAACAGGCTGCGAGCGAGACGGCCGAAGCGCGCCTGCAACTACGGCAAGCGCAAGCCAGGCCGGTACTGGTTGAACTGCATGCCTGGCTGCAGACGATGCAACAAGCTGTCGCACCAGGCAGCGGCACGGGCAAGGCCATTGAGCACGCACTCAAACGCTGGCCGGCGCTGGTGCGCTATATCGATTCGGGCACGCTGCCGATCGATAACAATGCGGTCGAAAACGCGATACGTCCGATTGCCATAGGCAAGAAGAACTGGCTGTTCGCCGGCTCAGAACGCGCCGGCCGCCGTGCTGCCGCCATTCAGACCTTGCTGTGCACCGCCAGGCTCAATGGCCTTGATCCGATGCAATGGCTGACCAGCGTCCTGGAACGTCTCCCGACATGCCCTAACAACCAGATCGATTCGCTGCTGCCATTTCCGAACTCTACACAGCTATAACTTCTTTTTATAGGTGCGGCGGCTGGACTCCTACGATCTAACAGCCACTTAGTAACGACTTCTTTGGCGCTAAAGAGCAATGCCGGTTAGCAGCAGACAGTCAAAGCAAACTGACTTTAGCTCCCATTGAACCGAGATATCCTTATGACTAAATCATCTGCAAACGCGAGTATTATAAGGACCCGCTTCCTACGAATATTATCTAATAGATACGTTAGAGTTACATTCTTTCAGCTAATAATAGAAACTGATTATTGCAAATATAATAACTATAGTACGATGAAGTAGATATGAAATCGTAAAGTTCCCGAGATTCAATAAACAGGCTATCTAATCTAAGTAGAAGTCGCAGGTCTAAATGACCTGGGCAGAAAGCAGAGATAACGCATATTGCGAGTTTATCTTCTTATTTTCAAAAGCTGTCTTATCAACAGCCTATTCGCTTCGACCGAAATAGGTAGAGTATCAATAGGCGCCTCAACAGAACTATACTGTTGAGGCGCTTTTAAAACACTACTTTTTGCGTCTCTACTTTGTTTTTTTGTTGTAGACGGCCGAGTTGCGCAATACAGTGAATCGTCTTGGTTAACCAATCGTTTATCTTCTATATCCTTGTAAAGTTTGTTCAGTGCGTTGCCAGAGACAGTAATCATGTCTCCATTCTGCTTGATAACCTCAGCAATTCCATCAAATATTCTGACTCTTACACCAGTTCCAACGAAATTCTTAAATCTATATTGCGTATGGTTAGGTGCTTCAACCTTAGAAATGGTAGTTACTTCGTCCATTCTGAGAATTTGAAGCGCTCGTTTTTCATAGTCGCTAGTTGTTTGAATCATTTTTGAAATATACAGGTAAAGACGATTACCGTTGACTCCGAACTTTTCGCAGTAAGATCTAGCAACAGTCCAAATATGCTCAAGTTTATAGCCTGCCGTATGCGCTAATCCCCTAAGTTTGCAAATACCCGATTCCTTTATGCCAAATTTCTCCATTTCACGTAATTCTTCTGGGAGGGTTATTGGGTTTTTCCCTTTGTTTTCTAAAGAAATCTTAAGTTGATCTTCTTTAAAACTAAGATCTATGTATACAGTACCGTCGGACAAAATTGTCTCATCCTCAATTTGATTTATTGTTTTAGATTTTGTGGGGAGTTTAACCAACGAACAAAAGTCGGCTGAAAACTGATAACGAAAAGAGCTAAAAGTGCCCCAGTCCGTCCTTCCTGGGGAAACAGGAGACAGCCAGGTGAGCGACTTAAGAATTCGCATCGTTCGTTGCACAGTTTTGTAACTTACGTCAGCTCCTTCCGCAACCAGATCTAATCTAGCTCTTATTGGAATCTCACCATTACCTTGGTTTACCCGAGTGAGCAGGCACTTTAGTACCCTTTTACCAGCCTTGGTCAGGATTGAGAATGCTGGGTGGGTCTCAACTCGGAGAATTGACTGCTGGATAACCTTTGGATACTTCTGATAGGGTTTAATAACATCATGTATAGTAGGGACGTGCATATACCACCTCGATCCAAGCAAAGCTTGAAAAAGTTTTGACAAATGGGTCTTAGGGGAATAAGATGAAGTTCTCAGGTTTCTTCTTATTTTCCGGCAGACTTGAAATACTTAAGTAGGCCCCAAAATATCAAAAGCCCCGATTTTCCAGATCGGGGCTTTTGTATTTAAGACTTTTCAAATTTGTTATATCATTTTTGGAATCCTTAATTATTCTAGTAGAATAATTTATTCAATTTCAACATTACTAGATTTGCTTATCTCGGACAATTTCTCCGATACACGTTTTTGCACCATATTTGCATCAATGGTTGGGTCACTGATTTTCACAGTGAGTACCCTACCGTCAAGTACCGCAGAAAATATTTGTTTGCCAGAGTCATCCGTTATAACGAGTGGAGTAGGGCCCTTTTTACGGGAACCTATACCAATCATCTGTTCGACCCAGCTGCGAATACCGTTTTGGTCTGCGCCAGAGTTCAATCTGGCAACTGCCTCAGTGATCAACTCAAGTCTATCTGGATACTCAGCAACAAGCTTATGTATTGTTTCAGAGCAGTTATAACCAAATAAATCGTGCTTGCTTTCTAGCATTTGAACAATTGGCTGTGGTAACTTGCTCATGCCAATGCACTTGGAAACAACAGCTTGGCTAGTAGCAAATTTCGCAGCACAATCTGATTGATTTTTGGCTAGACCTCTACTTAGTGCACGGGAAAATGCCTTTCCTCTTTCGTAATCGCAAAGGTCTTCTCTACCTTCATTGTGAACAAGGGTAGCAAGTTCAGCCTCTTGGTCATTCATATGAATGACGTAAGCCTTGATTTTTGTCCATCCCAAGTTTCGAGCTGCGCGCAAACGCCTATGCCCAGCAATCAATTCATATCTTGTTCCAACTGGTCGAACTTGAATTGGCTCTTTTTGTCCTGCTGAAGCTAATGTATGTCCAAGGTCATCAATCGACTCGCCGCGATAGACGGATCTAGGTTGATATGGACTATCGTCAATTAGATCAAGAGGAAGATCTACATAGTGCTTGCTCTCATTTGTTGGAACATCCATTGTGGCGACAATTCCAACAATGTCATCATCCTGAATCGGTCCAGGATCCTTAATGGTTCCTGCCGCAATGAGACCGGATACTTTTATTTGTTTGCTTGCCATAACTGCACTTTTTATGATTTCTGACCCGAAAGGGGAATATTGTGAAATTTAATTAATGACTTAGATAAATCAATAATATCCCGGGCACCCACGCTACCTGGTTCGCGTTCGAGAACGGGGCCAGAGTTGGTGTCATCAAATAGATCTGTCTGTCGAAGGAATCCAATGAAATCCCGGACGATAGTGTCGTTAATCTTGCCGTTGTACTCTCCGATTATGAATTGGAGCGATTCTTGGTGTGGTTTCTTGGTCTGGTTGAATTTATTGACAATAATATGCATGTCGAGGTTAAAGCCCCTCTGCGTCATTGCACTATTTATTTCGAGTATATTTGACTTCAACACATCCAATGCTTTGACGGATTCAGGTTCCGGATTGACCACAGCCATGATAGTTTTTGATGCAATCATGAAACTTTGAGTGAGCAACGAGGAGGCAGGCGCAGAGTCGATAATTATTGCTTCATACTGACAAAAGAAATCTTTTTCTTTTTCAAGTAATCTCAAAAAGGTATTCTCTCTACCGATCGCAGAGATTAACCAGGTATCAGCATTTGCTAGAGTTATATCTGCGGGTATTAAATCAAGCATTCCATGTGAATAAATCGGAACAATGGCATCTTGAACTTTCGGTAGTTCACCTTTTGATGCCCTTTGCATCAAGGTGCCAATATGGGTAATCTCTTGGCTAACATCAACACCAAACATTTTGCTAAGAGATCCTTGAGGATCTCCGTCAATCAGCAGTACCTTGTGACCAAATTGCGCCAGACATGCGGCGATATTGCCTGCGATAGTAGTTTTGCCGGTACCGCCTTTCGCCATTCGAAAATTGATTACTGGAGGTAAAGAACGTTGTTCTTTATCCTCTAATCCGAGCAAATGTAATCTGATTTTTCTGATCTCGAATGGTTGGTAATATTTATGCGCCGAATTCTGGTCTTCGCCGCGATAAGTATCCCTGAATTTCCGATCTGAATCGGTAAAACCCGAGAATTCTTTCGCTAATTTAAGACGAACCCCAAGATAATTGCGCATAACAATCCTTTTTTTCTATATCAGATCGCATAATAAGTTACATACCGTACATTTGCAAGAAAATTCAAAATAAAAAAACATGCGTCAATAAAATGTACGGGAGTTTAAATATTGGTCTTGAGTTGCAATGTTAACCTTGTGTTCAATTTGTAGTAAGCCTCAAAAATTCAGTAATATTGCTTGAAATGCGCTTTACGCTTCTTTTTTAAGCGAAATGAA